>NZ_JALXVO010000003.1:0-169726 GCF_025151705.1 Paenibacillus sp. p3-SID1389
CTGCAGCTTAATGCTGAGCCTCACAGCTTCCCGATCACCAGCGACAAAATGCCGGCGGCGATCAGCGGGCCGACAGGGACGCCGCGGAAGAAGGCGACGCCCAGCACGGTGCCTATCAATAGGCCGGCGACGACAGTCGGCTGATTGCCCATCAAGGTCGCGCCGCGACCGCCGAGCCAGGCGACAAGCATGCCGACGCCGATGGCGAGCAGGGACTTCCAATGGAAGAAGGAAGCCCATAGCGTCTGGATGGAGATTTTGCCGCTGGCGACCGGCGTCATCACGCCGATGGTGAGGATGATGATGCCCAGCGTCAAGCCGTATTTCTCCAGCCAAGGGAAGGTATAGTGCAGATGCAGCACGCGAAGCAGCAGCAAGACAATCATCGCCACGGTAATGGGCATGTTGCTGCTGAAAATGCCCAGCGCGGCTAACAACAACAGCAGCAAGGCTGTCACGTCAATTTGTTGCATGATCCACCTCCTGCGGTGAATATCGATAATTTATACGTTGCTCGAAGTTCTCGACCCTACGATATGCTCTGCGATCAGCTTCCCGTGGCCGCGACCGGTTTCGATGAACACCTCGTTGGCGTTACGTCCGGAAGCGATAACCCCGGCAACGTATAGACCGGGCACGTTCGTTTCCATCGTCTCCGGATTAAACACCGGCTTCTCCATGTCACCGGTCATTTCAACTCCGGCGGAGAACAACAGCTTGCGATCAGGGCGGAACCCGGTTAACGCCAAGACAAAATCGTTTGCCAGTTCGGACGTTTTACCGTCAGCACCTTCGATGATCACGCGGTCAGGCAGGATTTCGATGACCCGGGATTTCAGGCGCAAAGCGACCTTTCCTTTGTTGACCGCACTTTCGAACAGCGGCCGTACCCAAGGCTTGATGTTCGCGGACAAGTCCTCTCCGCGATACACGACAGTAACCTCGGCGTTCACACGCACCAGCTCCAGCGCGGCATCCACTGCGGAGTTGCTACCGCCGATAATCGTCACTTTCGTACCGGTGTACGGATGCGCCTCTTGGAAGTAATGCGTCACCTTGTCGGTATTTTCTCCCGGAATTCCTAAAATATTGGGGTGATCGAAATAACCTGTCGAGATGATGACATAACGGGCCTGGTATTCCGCCTGCTCACCGCCGCGTTTCACCGAACGAACCACAAACGTGCCGTCCGGCTGCCGCACCACTTCGGTGGCTTCTTCATAGGCCGATACCGGGACGTTATAATGATCGCTGACCTTGCGGTAGTAGGCTAGCGCTTCATGGCGGTAAGGTTTGTCGTTCGCCGAAGCAAACGGTACATCTCCGATTTCTAGCAGCTCAGCGGTACTGAAAAACTGCATATACGTAGGATAAGAGTAGATGGAATGGACAAGGCAATGTTTCTCTAGAACAAGCACCTGCAGTCCGCGACGCTGGCATTCGATGGCTGCCGATAGACCGCAAGGCCCTGCTCCGATGATGATCACATCCAGCATGAGAACCTCCTCATAGACATTGAGTTCAAACGAATTTTCAAAACAATTCCATCCTACCGCAAATGACGGAGAATTGCCAACCATCCGCTGCGGATTTTCCAGGGGAAGGATGTGGCAATCCGATGAAATCTTTGGCTTCGGGGGTTCAAAGCAGGAGATTTGGAGTACACTAATAGTGTAAGCGGTTACCTTGGTTTAGAAAGTGAAGGAGGTGCCGAACATGCTGTCCTGGTTTAAAAAACGCAAGCCCAAACAGGTAAAACAGGTAACGGTTCCTACAGCCATCAAGGTTACGTTGGATGAGGTTCGACGCGCGGTGCTGCGTTATGAAGCCGACATGCCGGAAGGGATCAACCGGTTGTCGTTGCTGCTGCCGGACGGAAGTCTGGATATGAAACGCCTGTCGCGATATTTGGGCGGAGTGACGGACCAACGTTTTTACTTGTCGAGGGAAACCTATGAAATATTTCCGGAAGAAGAGCGTGACATCCCTTATTATCTAGACATGGTGCAGGTTGCGGTGGATCATTACGTGGAGGACCAAGGCAAGCTGCCGGTGCTGGAGGACTCTCGCCAGTTGGAGGTCGATTATCGTCTGCTGATGCGGGAGCATTATTTGAAGGAGATGCCGCCGTTTCCGCTGTACGTGACAGATCAAGAGATGTTGTTGACCCATCGCCCCAAACAAGTGATATAACGCGGAAAGCGCATTTTCCGGTGAGCCGGAGGTGCGCTTTTGATTTGACAGACTGTTTTACAATAGAGAGAGACAACTGGGGAAAGTGGGGAAAAAGTTTGCAGCTAAAAGCCGTACTGTTTGACCTTGATAATACGTTAATGGATCGCGATCACATGTTCCGCAGTTTCGCCTCTCAATTAGTACAGGAGTGCCTGGTGCCAATAGACGAGACGCAGCGGGGAGCGTTGATCGCTGAGATGATTGAACGGGATAACGATGGATATCGGCCGAAGGAGGGCTTTTTTCAGGAGCTGTTGGATTGGTTGCCTTGGCGTCAAGAGACGAGCTTGGAGGAAGTGAAAGCCTATTACAACCGACATTATATGACCTATGCGAAGGCGATGGACTATGCGGAGGATACCCTGCGGTATTGCCGTGATCAGCAGCTTCGGCTGGGGATCGTCACGAACGGACACAGCCACAGACAGCATGAAAAAATCGATTTGATCCACCTGCGGCCGTTCTTCGATGCGATCATCGTATCCGGGGACGTGGACATCCAGAAGCCCGATCCTCGGATCTATCAACTGGCATTGGATCGGCTTGGTGTTCAAGCGGAGGAGACGGTGATCGTTGGCGATCATCCTCGCAACGATATTTGGGGAGCCGCTCAGGTGGGGATCCGCGGCATTTGGCTGAAGCGCAAGCATGAGTGGGACGAGACGCTGGAAGGCGGCACACCGTGGCGGACGATTCACGAGCTGAAGGAAGTCCCGGCGCTGTTGGACCAATATACCCAGAAGCTATGCGGGACAAAAATGGATTGACAAAGCTTGCCAAGACGCGGGATGCGAGGATCCCGCGTCTTTTTTTGCGGCTAAGGAGACGGGAAGGGAAGTTGGAACAGGGTTGAACCATTTTGATCGTATAGGAGGAATTGGGATTGAATTTATATGAACTCGGATGGAACCCGGAGCGGGAGAACGCTTTTCGCGAAATGGGTTTAGAGCATGTCTCACCGGGGCGGATCATCGCGGATCATGGCCACAAATATCGCGTGGCAACCGAGCGGGGAGAAGGCTGGGCTGAAATGAGCGGCTGCCTGCAGTTTGAATTCATAAATGCGGACAAAAACCTAGCCGGCCGAGAGGAAGCTCCCAGCCGGCTAAGTGTACTTGTAAGATTAAGCTTCTTTCGGTTGAAGCGGCAGCCATTTCAGCACGTCCTGAATCTTCGCATCCCAATAGCCCCATTCGTGGGAGCCAGGTCCTTCTTCATAGGTGAGAGGCAGGCCGGCGCGGGTGCATGCTTCGCGGAACGTTTGGTTGTCCTCGTACAGGAAATCTTCCGTCCCGCAGCATTGGTACAGCTGCGGAACCGGCTTCCCTTCCTGCATGGCCTTGGCGAGCGGGTCCAGCAGTGTCAGCAGGTCGTTATCCGTGCCCTTAGGTCCGGATTCGCCGAAAATCCGCAGGAACAGCGGCGACAGCCCATGCCGGCTGTTCGCGATATCAAGCGCCCCCGATAAGCTGGCAGCAGCAGCGAACGTCTCGGGCTTGCGCAACGCCAGCTTGAAGGCGCCGTAGCCGCCCATCGACAACCCGGCAACGAAGGTGTCCTCGCGTCGATCGGACAATGGGAAGAACGACCGGCAAAGGCGAGGCAGCTCCTCGCTGACGAACGTCCAATAGTTGTTGCCGTACGCCATATCCGCATAGAAGCTCAAATCAACCTGAGGCATCACTACGGCCAGACCCATACCCGAAACATAACGTTCAATCGAGGTGCGGCGCAGCCAGATCGAGTCGTCGTCGGACATGCCGTGCAGCAGATAGAGGGTTGGATAAGGTCCGGCGATCGCCGGTGCGGACATCCCGATTTGCGATTGCGCAGGTTCCGGCAGGATGACGGTCATGGAGGTGCTCAGCCCTAATACTTCGGAGAAAAAACGACATTGAAATAGTGCCATAATGCTCAAGCTCCTTTGGCTCCATGCCATCTCGGTGCAAACAGCAAGTAAGCGCTTACCGAAACGGGCATGGATTATTTTTACTAAACAGATCATCCAACTTCCATTATATCTCGAACATCTTGACCTCGAAATCTAAAATTCGAAATCTTTCGAACAGTTGTCAACGAATTGTGCTAGAATAAAAAAACGGGTTAGTTCCAGGGTTGGCAAGTAACAATGCTGGGGGTGGATGAAGTGAATTTCCCCTGGAAAAGAAATCTGTACGTGCTGTGGCTTGGCGTTTTTTTTTGCAGCACCGCGTATTCCATGGTCATTCCATTCATGTCTCTGTTTATTGCTCATGATCTTGGAGTAACGAAGCATCTCACCCTCTGGTCGGGGATCGCGTTTGGGGTGACGTTTTTGGCCGGCGCGTTGATCTCTCCGTATTGGGGTTCGCTGTCGGATAAGTACGGCCGGAAGCCGATGCTGCTTCGATCCGGGTTTGCGCTTAGTGCGGTGTATATCCTTTACTTCTTCGTCCGGGATCCTTATCAGCTGATCGCCGTCCGCATTTTGTCCGGGCTCTTGGCCGGGTATGTGCCTTCCGCGATTGCGTTGGTTGCAACCAATACGCCAGAGAAGCATGTCGGATATTCGCTGGGAGTCATGTCGACAGCTGGAGCGGCCGGAGGTATTATCGGACCTTTGGTGGGCGGTTCCCTCAGCAAGTTTATCGGTTATCGGGAGGCGTTTCTGGCGTCGGGTGCCGTCGTGTTGATCTCAGCACTGATAGCCTTGATCTTCGTGAAGGAGCAGAACTTCGATCGTAACCGGGAGCGTTCGCATGTGCTGGATGATCTCAAGGAGGCGTCAGCTAACCGGCCGTTGATGGGCAAGCTGCTTGTCGTGCTGATCGTCACCTCTTCCGTGATGGTGCTTGAGCCGCTGCTTTCGCTGTATGTGCTGGATCTGGGCGCTTCGGCTTCCGACGCTTCGCTTAGCTCGGGCATTATTTTCTCGGCGGTAGGTATCTCCACGATCATCGCCGCACCGTTCTGGGGCAAAATTGGGGAGAGGATCGGCTACCACAACACGTTGATGATCGGATTGATTGGTGGCGGGGTTGGCAACATTTTGCAGCATTTCTTTCATTCGTTGGTTGGGTTCGGAATTCTGCGCTTTGTGTACGGCTTGTTCTTCGCCGCCGTGTTCCCGGCGTTAAACGCTTTGATCGTACAGTCGACTAAACCGGAATTCCGCGGCCGCGCCTTCAGCTTGAACCAGTCCGCCAGCCAGCTTGGCAATATGTTCGGACCGATTGCCGGCGGGGCGCTCGGGTCATGGATCTCTATCCCGGTGGTGTTTGTCCTGAACGGGTCAATCCTAGCAGTAACGGCAATGACACTCCGGTTCAAGTCCCTCTTTGGAAACCGCCGCTTGAACGAAAGCGAAGTTCGAAATTGAGAGGGTAGCCGGAACGAAACGGAACGTAAGATGGATATCGATTTGAAAAAAAGCTCCGTGCCATCAGCGTGATGCTGAGGTACGGAGCCTTTTTTCTACAAAACGGTCATCGCAACTAATACTAGATTAATAGAGTGAAAGCGCAAGAGAATCAAATTCGCTCTTACTGTGGAGAATCGCTTCGGAACCTTCGATTTCAATGCTGATTAAGGAGTTCAAGCACTTCTTCAAAGCTTGCTTGCCGTTATAGTATTTGTACTCGAGCGCGCTCGTCAGCAGCTTCAATGTACGCTGCACAGGTTGCTTGCTATCGACGTTGAAATAAACCGGAACCAGATTATTTTGGAAGTTGATCAGGATTTTCATTAGAATCACCTCTATACAGTGGTTTCATATTAAACATTGTAGATCGAAAAACTTAAGAAAAGATTAAAAAAACATGATATTTCGATAAATGTTTAATGACAGCGAACGAAACAGGACGGAAGTCTCGGTTTTGCACGCTTACATCAATATTACGGATAGGCGGATTAAAAAGTTTCAGCATCTTTAAAAAATTGTGCTTCACCTCCTATTTTTATGGGTACATTGTAATAGATTGGTAAAAAATTCCGAGCACAGGGAAATTGAATAGTGGTATGATTACTGCATCGGAAGCGAGACCCAATCTGTAGGAGGTGGAAGAAATTGATGACAGATTCCTCCCGCAAGGAAAATGTGGTGCTTCAAGCGAAAGAATGGCTAACTTTGATAGAGTGGTTAGGAATTCAAACGTGGCAGGATCCAGAGCATCCCTTTCACGTTTTTTTGCAGGCGATGCTAGATTCGGATGCCGAAGACACGCGTGAGACGTTGAAAAGCAAGGAAGAGGTGTCGGAGACGGTGCAAGGAGCTCGGATCAGCTTGCCGCAGCACGTCCTAGACGACCTGACCGCCGCATCGGCGGCCGTCAAGGCTTGCTGGCTAACCTATACTTGCGGAAAGCAAACCTTTGAGGAATATCTGCATATCACCGGCAATCAGATTATCCGATTCAGACGGCTGCCCGGGAAAATCAACCGCTTATTCGTCGAACGAATTACCGAAGGGAAACAACTAAGCGTTTTGTTAGCCGGTCGGATGAAGTGGAACTCGCGCACGCCGGGGGAGCTTCCCGCCTTGATGATGTCAAGAAAACAATTTGACGCAGCACTGAGCCAGGCCCGGGAGCTGGAACTTAACCGCTTGGCCACCCTCCTGGCTGACATGACGAACGATGAAGAAGGCAGTATCGCCTTAGCAAAATGTATGAAATCTCCGCTCGCGCATGGGGATATCCGGTTCTATGCGAACTGCGGCGGACGCTGGGAGATCCAGCAGATGCAGTTTATGAACAACCCGCAGTTGAACTGGTTGATCCGTTGCAGCGCGAAGGACGAAGAGGATTGGATGATTGCGACGCCCACGCCCCGCCAGCAATTTCAGAAGATTTTGCTGAAGTGGTTCCGTAAGCCGCATAACGCTGAGTGAGTGGGACCTAAGGAAACCCAAGTTTTTTTCATGGTATAAACCAGCCATCCCTGACTAAAAAACACTCCGAAATGGGCAATCTGGATAGAGGCAGGTAAAAAGTTTCACCAATGAACCCATTTCATCTTCAGGAGTGTGAAGTCATGACAAGCAATCAGACGACGAACCGCGAACGGTTTCGGGGCAAAACGGCGATCATCACCGGAGCCGGTTCCGGGATCGGCAAGGCGGCTGCGGTGAAGCTGGCCAGCGAGGGGGCGGGGGTCGCGCTGTTCGATCTGTTGGATGAGCGCACGGAGCAGGCAGCGCGGGAAATCAATGCCATGCGCGAGGGTGCGGCCCGCGCGTATGATGTCGACGTGGCGGACCCGGCGCGGGTCGAACAGGCGGTACGCGAAGCTGCCGAGCATTTTGGCGGCATCGATATCGTCTTCGCCAATGCAGGCGTCAACGGCAAGCTGGCGCCAGTCGAGGATTTAAGCTTCGAGGATTGGGAGAAGACACTGAGCATCAATCTGACGGGTACGTTCCTGACCGTGAAATATACGGTTCCCTACTTAAAGCAACGGGGCGGCGGCAGTATTATCATTACCAGTTCGATAAACGGCAATGATAAATTTTCCGGCTTTGGGATGTCGGCTTATAGTACGACGAAAGCGGGACAAGTTGCTTTCGCGAAAATGCTGGCGCTGGAGCTGGCCCAATTCAAAATTCGCGTTAATGCCATCAGTCCCGGCGCCATCGCCACCAATATCGATACATCAACGGAGAAGAGCAAGGAGCTGCAGGAGATCGTCATTCCGGTAAAATATCCAAAGGGCTCGCAGCCCTTAGCGGACGGCCCGGGTCAACCGGAGAACGTCGCGGATCTCGTCGCCTTTTTGGCTTCGGACGAGTCCATCCACATTACCGGAGCCCGAATTGTCATCGATGGGGCGGAGTCGCTGTTATAACGTTTCACCTGATGGAGAAACGATCCTAGAGTTTAACGCTTTCGCAATCGCGGAGGCGTTTTTTTAAGATTCAGAAAGTATAAACTTTCGGGGCATGGCATCTGCGGAGATGATTCCGATGGCGGCTGTGGTATGATACAGGAAGGAAACGCTTGAGGAGGGATGGATATGCTGTCCTGGTTAGCGGAACAGAAGATTGCAGAAGCGATGGCCCGCGGGGAGTTTGATCATTTGCCCGGGAAGGGCAAGCCGCTGAAGGTGGAGGATTTATCCGGGGTTCCGGAGGATTTGCGGATGGCCTATAAGCTGATGAAAAATGCGGGTTACGTTCCCGAAGAAATTCAGCTGCAGCAGGAGATGGTTCGGCTTACCGACCTGCTTGCCGCTTGTGAGGACGGGCCGGAGAGGCAGGCTTTGAAGAAGCGGCTGACGGAGCAGGAGCTGAGGCTGAATATGCTAATGAGCGAGCGCGGTCTATCAACGAATCCGGCGTTCCGGCAGTATGAAGATGCAATCCGCCGGAAGCTGGAATAGGAAGTCAAATTGGGGTGTCAGGCATCAGCTTCCGTATCATCGCTTCGGTTAACAGAAACGGCTCTCGCGAGATCCGGTCCAGCCGGAAGCCGGAGATCAACTCTTTGGCCGTTACAGCTTCAGGGCGGTCGATCAAGCCGCTGATGTAGGCCAGCCAGCCGATGACCGTCTCCGGCTTCGTACCGGCGGCGCGCAGCGCGGGGAGCCCTAAATCGCCATGCCGTTTGGCCAACCGCCGTCCGTCCTCTCCGAGGATGAGCGGGGCATGGGCGAACTTAGGCGGCGTCAAGCCTAACGCTGCATAGAGGTGGAGCTGGCGGGGCGTGGAGTCGAGCAAATCGTCACCGCGCAGTACATCGGTGATCCCCATCAAGGCATCGTCTACGGTCACCGCCAGTTGATAGGAATACATATGGTCGGCCCGGCGCACGACAAAATCCCCGCCGCTGCCCGGCGGGAAAACCTGCGGCCCGGCGATGCCGTCGACGAAGCGAATTTCCTCCGGGCCAATCGCAAATCGGAGTGACGGATCTTTGTGTTGCGCTCGGCGCTGCTGCTCCTCCGGGCTTAAGCCGCGGCAGGTTCCGGGATAAGGCGCCCCTTCCGAGGACAAGCCGTGCGGCGCCCCGGCCACCGCGAGCAGCTCCGCCCGGCTGCAGAAGCAAGGGTACAGCCGGCCGGCCGCGTCCAGCTTGGCCAGCGCCTCCTCATAAAGCTCGGTCCGCTGGCTTTGCAGGTAAGGACCGGACGCATCCGAAGCGCCTGGTCCTTCATCCCAGTCCAGCCCCAGCCAACGAAGGTCGGCGAGAATCCGTTCCGTGATCGCCGGCTTGGAGCGTTGGGTGTCGATATCTTCAATGCGCAGCACGAAGATTCCTCCGGCTGCGCGCATTTGCAGCCAAGAGAGCAGCGCGATTTTGGCGTTGCCTAGATGCATGTCGCCGGATGGCGTAGGTGCAAATCGTCCGCGTTTCATGATGCTTCACTTCCTCGATTGTTCACTTGTTCACTTTTTGTAGAGTTGTCCGAATGTCCCATTTGATGAATGTGGACGAGGACGACGTCGGAACGAGCATTACAAGCCTGCTTCGGGGCCTTGGGCGTTCCGGGCTTCGTCTTCACCCTCTGATGTATACGCGCTGTCCATGAGGGGCATGTCCAGCCTTTTGATTTCAATTTTCCGTATCCGGGTGTCTTCGCGCTCGAGGACTATAAACTGCAAGTCCCCATAGACCAGCTGGGTTCCTTCTTCGATGTCCAGGTTATGCCCATAGATCCAGCCGCCGATTGTATCCGCGTCATCTTCCTCCAAATCGGCGTCCAGCAATTCGTTGATCAACGACACCGAAACTTTGCCGTCAACTATGAGGTGATTCGCCGCGACCTCGGTAATTTCCTGCTCTTCCTCCGCATCGAATTCGTCGCGGATGTCGCCGACGATTTCCTCCAGTATATCCTCTATCGTCACCATCCCGCTCGTACCGCCGTATTCGTCGATCAGCACAGCAATATGCGAACGTTCCTTCTGCATCTTGGTCAGCAGCGCCGGAAGGGGGATGTTCTCCGAGACGGTCATCACAGGCCGGACCAGGGAAGCCAAAGGGACATCCGCCTGATTTTCGGGGGCCAGGAACAACGCTTTTGTATTAATGACCCCGATAATATTATCTTTATTTCCACGGATGACGGGAAATCTCGTGTATTGCTCCCGGCGAATGATCCGCAAGTTTTCCTCGCGCGACTTGGCCGCATCCAAGCAGACCATATCGGTTCTCGGAACCATGATATCTTTGGCGAGCAGATCATCAAAGGCGAAAATCCGGTTCATGAAGCGGTACTCGCTTTTGTTAATCCGGCCGCTGGCCAGGCTTTCCCTCAGCAATATTCGCAGCTCCTCCTCGCTGTGCGCGTCGTCCCAGTCCGCAGCAGGTTTAAGGCCTAGCCATGCGACGATGCGGCCGGAGGAACGGTTGAGCAGCCAGAGGAACGGGGACAGCAGGGTGCTGAATGCCAGGAGCGGCCGGGCAAACGCCAAGATGATGGCTTCGCCCCGTTGAGCAGCCAGCACCTGCGGGACTAATCCGCCAAGCACCACATGCAAATAGGTAATCGACACGAACGCGATGAGAAAAGAGAAAAAGGTTTCTACGGAATCCGATAAGGGCAGGCGAACAAATAACGGGGCGAGCAGGCTGCGGACAGCCGGCTGGCCCAGCCAACCCAGGGTCAGCGAGTTCACCGTAATGGCCAGTTGGCAGGCCGACAACGCCTGGTCGATCCGCTGCGACAGGGCGCGGAGGGCGGAGGCCCCACGATGGCCTTCCCGCGCCCAAGCTTCGATGGTCCGCGGGTGCAATGAACGCAGCGACGCTTCAATGATGACGAACAATGCGGTGAAGACGATAAGCAGTAAAAGGACGAGCAGCTTCAACAATCGTTTTTCCTCCGATCCCTTCGTTTCTTAGAACCGTATGGTAAAATGTTTTCATAGTGTAACCCGTAAGGAGAGAATCATGACAAAGCTTCCTTTGCCTATTGATGAAGTAATCCCTGAGCTGCAAAAAGCGCTTGACCAAACGGGAACCGCCGTGCTGCTGGCGGAGCCCGGGGCGGGCAAAACGACGCGTGCTCCGCTGTCGCTCCTTAGCGAACCATGGCTTAGGGGACAGCGGATTTTGCTGCTGGAGCCGCGCCGGTTAGCGGCTCGGGCTGCCGCTGTATATATGGCGTCCCAGCTAGGTGAAGCGGTTGGTGAGACGGTGGGCTACCGCATGCGAGGCGACAGCCGGGTGTCGGCAAAAACGCGGATCATGGTCGTCACCGAAGGGATTTTAACGCGAATGCTGCAGCAGGACCCGGCCTTGCTCGGGACGGGTCTGGTCATCTTCGACGAATTTCATGAGCGCAGCCTGCATGCTGACCTTGGCTTGGCCTTGGCTTGGCAAAGCCGCCAGCTGCTCCGCGACGACCTGCGGCTGCTCGTCATGTCGGCGACGCTGGACGCCCGGCCGATCGCGGAGATGCTGGACGGCGCACCGGTTGTGCAAAGCCGGGGACGCATGTTCCCGGTGGAGACGGTATATGCGCCGGGAGCAGCAAACGAGCCGCTGGAACGGAAGGTGGACCAGGCGGTTCGCCGGGCCCTTGCCGAGCATGACGGCAGCGTGCTCGTGTTCCTGCCAGGCGCACGGGAAATCCGGCGCACCGAGTCGTTGCTGGCCGCGGGCGGGCTGCCGGCGGGCGTGATGTTGGCGCCGCTGTACGGCGCGATGCCGCAAGCGGAGCAGCGGCGGGCGATTGAGCCCGCGCCGGCGGGGCAGCGCAAGGTCGTGCTGGCGACGTCGATCGCCGAGTCGAGCCTGACCGTGGACGGCGTGACCGTGGTGATCGACAGCGGCCTCCGCCGCACGTCGCTGTTCTCGCCGCGCACTGGCATGAGCCGGCTCGTGACGGTGCGGGCGGCCCGCGACTCCGCCGACCAGCGGCGGGGCCGCGCCGGGCGAACGGCGCCCGGCGTGTGCTACCGCCTCTGGAGCGAGGCGGAGGACCGCCTGCTTCCCGCGCGGACGGCGCCGGAGATGCTCGAGGCGGACCTCGCGCCGCTCGCGCTGGAGCTGGCGGCGTGGGGCGCCGCCGCGCCAGACGAGCTGGCGTGGCTCGACGCGCCGCCGCCGGCGCCGTACGCGCAGGCGGTCCAGCTGCTGCGCCAGCTGGACGCCTTGGACGCGGCCGGGCGCATCACCGCCCACGGCCGCCGCATGGCCGCGCTCGGGCTGCACCCGCGCCTCGCGCACATGCTCCTGCGGGCGCGCGAGCGGGGGCTCGGCGCGCCGGCATGCGCGCTGGCCGCGCTGCTCGAAGAGCGCGACCTGCTGCGTGGGCCAGCCGGGCGCGACGCGGATTTGCGCGGCCGGCTGGCGCTGGTGCTGGCCGCGTCCGGACGCGCGGCCGAGGCCCCGGGCTCCCGGGGCAGGGGCGGCCTGGCGGCCGCCGCCGCAACACAGGAGCCCGGGCCCGACGGGCTGCGGCGCATCGCTGCGCTCGCCCGCCAGTGGGAGCAGCGGCTCGCTGAGCTGGAGCCGCTTGCTGAGGCTGTGCCGCCCGGCGCGCCCGATGTGTCCGCCGAGCTCGGCGAGTGGGTCGTCCCGGATGCCGGAGACGACCCCGATTTCGAGCCGCCGGACGGCGAAGCAGCGGCCGGTGCCGAGCTGGCCGATCCAACGCCGCCGACAGCTCCCGTGCCGGCAGCCTCCGTTCCAACGGATCTGGACCGCTGCTGCGGCTTGCTGGTCTCCTTCGCTTATCCGGATCGGATCGCGTTCCGCCGCCCGGATGGGCGGTATTTGATGCGGAACGGGCGGGGGGCGCAGTTGCTCCACAAGGATTCCCTAGGCCAATCCGCGTTCCTGGCGATTGCCGAGGTTGACGACGAAGGAGCAGAAGGACGTATTTTGCTGGCGGCCCCGCTGGAGGAAGAGGACGTGTACCGCCATCATGCGGAGGGGATTACCGAGGAGCGAAGCGCGGAATGGGATGATGCTTCGGGAACGGTGCGGGCGAGAATCCGCCGGACGTTTGGCGCGATCGTTCTGCGGGAGCAGCCGGACCCGTCGCCGAGTCCAGAGCAGATCACACAAGCCTTGCTCGAGGCCGTTGCCGCCAAAGGCGTCGCCATCTTGCCGTGGACGGAGAAGGCGCGGAAGCTGCAGGAGCGGCTGATGTTTTTGCACTGCCTAAATCCTGACTGGCCGGATGTATCGGATGAGACGCTAGCCGCAACCGCCGAGGAATGGCTGGCACCGTATTTGTCCGGCGTGCGTAAGCGGGCGGATCTGCAGGCGCTGTCCTTATACAACATACTGGAGGGCCTTCTGACTTGGCCGCAGCAGCAGGAGTTAAACGCCGAAGCGCCAACGCACCTGCTTGTCCCCAGCGGCTCCAAAATTCAAATTCACTACGACGGCCCCCAAGCCCCTTATGCGGCAGTACGCTTGCAGGAAGTGTTTGGCATGATGGAAACGCCGCGGATCGGGTTTGGACGGGTTCCAATTACGCTGCATTTGCTGTCGCCCGCCCGCCGGCCGGTTCAGGTCACGTCGGACCTGCGCAGCTTTTGGCAACACACTTATTTTGAGGTCAAAAAAGACCTGAAAGGCCGTTACCCGAAGCATTACTGGCCGGACGATCCGCTTCAGGCCACCGCGACCCGAAAAGTAAGGCCGGATGGACAACGTTAGTTTAGTTTGGAAGTAAACGGACGGCTAGATCCGGGCTTGCACGTGATTGTATGCGAAAAATCGAATACATTCAGCGGACAGGGGGCCATTTTTGCCAGTTATATATGAAATTTCATATAGATTCGGGCTGCGGGGAGCCGAAAGCCACATTTTTATATGAAAAATCATATAGATTTCCCAATTTCAACGTTTTGCCACAAAATGTGTATGAAAAATCGAATATATCGACCGAACCAGCGTCATA
Source organism: Paenibacillus sp. p3-SID1389 (assembly GCF_025151705.1). Classification (NCBI taxonomy): domain Bacteria; kingdom Bacillati; phylum Bacillota; class Bacilli; order Caryophanales; family Paenibacillaceae; genus Paenibacillus; species Paenibacillus sp. p3-SID1389. The sequence continues at coordinate 14,071 of NZ_JALXVO010000003.1, forward strand.
TATCATTCTTAAGACGCGGCGATCTTCTCAGATCGTCGCGTTTTTATTGCGCTTTATAGCCGATGTTCGATTAAATAATAGAAATTTATCCTTTTATCACCAAATCTATTATGATTTAATAGTTTTGTAAACACTTCAGAGAAATCCTATAGGCGCCGGGATTGGCTTTGAGGGCTTACAAGGAATGAAATGAGATCTGAATTTGCGGAGGTGATCGGCTGCGGCGGACAGAGGACAAGCGAGGAGTCCATCGGTTAGTTCCATAAGGAAAGGAGATTTGCTGACGAGCACGGAAGATTTGTGACGTTGGTCCGTTTTGTGGATCTTACAGCCAGAGTTCTTGCTGCTAGCTTTATTCCAATTCAATTTCGATTGAAAGAGAGGGATTTAAGTGATGCAATCGATAAGAACCCGAAGCTTCGCCAAGAAGTGGAAGCTGTTTACTCTGACCTGTCTGGCTTTATCTCTGCTGCTGCCGGGCGGCCTGCTCCAACCGAAAGCCGCTGAGGCTGCCGATCCTTACAAAATCGTTGCCTATTACCCATCCTGGGGGGCTTATGACCGCAATTTTAATGTCTATGATATCGATGCATCCAAAATCACCCATATCAATTATGCCTTCGCCGATATCGCCTGGGACGGCCGTCACGGCAATCCGGATCCGGCCGGGCCGAACCCTGTGACCTGGCCGACGCAGGACGAGAAGGGCCAAACGATTAACGTGCCCAACGGCACGATCGTCTTGGGCGATCCTTGGATCGATACCGGCAAGCTATTTCCCGGCGACACCTGGGATCAACCGTACGCAGGCAATATTCATCAGCTAAATAAACTTAAACAGGCGAATCCGCACTTGAAGACGATTATATCGGTGGGCGGGTGGACCTGGTCCAACCGATTCAGCGATGTGGCTGCCAGCCAAGTCACGCGCGAAACGTTCGCCAACTCGGCCGTTGACTTCCTGCGGAAGTTCAATTTCGACGGCATCGATTTGGACTGGGAGTATCCGGTTGCCGGTGGATTGCCCGGGAATAGCTATCGTCCGGAGGATAAGCAGAACTATACGAAGCTGCTCCAGGAGATCCGGAATAAGCTGGATGCAGCCGGAACGGTGGATGGCAAAAGATATTTGCTGACGATCGCTTCCGGAGCTTCGCCTTCCTTCGTTAGCAATACGGAGCTCGGCAATATCGCATCCATCGTCGACTGGATTAATATTATGACTTATGATTTTAACGGCGGATGGCAGCAAATTACGGCTCACAATGCACCGCTGTACTACGATCCGGCCGCAGGCAACGCCGGCGTGCCCAGCGCCTCGGTCTTTAATGCCGACGCCGCAGTGCAAGGCCACTTAAATGCCGGTGTTCCCGCCAATAAATTGGTGCTTGGCATTCCATTCTACGGTCGCGGTTGGGATGGCGTAAACAACGCCGGCAACGGGCAATACCAAAGCGCCAGCGGAGCGTCTTCCGTCGGAACTTGGGAGGCTGGTTCTTTTGATTACTACGACCTGGAAGCGAATTATATCAATAAGAACGGGTATAGCCGCTATTGGAACGATACGGCCAAGGTGCCGTACCTGTATAATCCTTCGGTACGGCGGTTTATCTCTTATGACGATCCACAATCCATCGGCTTCAAAACCGATTATATCAAGAGCCGTGGTCTTGCCGGCGCCATGTTCTGGGAACTGAGCGGTGACCGCAACAAAACGCTGCTCACCAAGCTGAACAACGATCTGAGCGGAGGCGTAACGCCGCCGGGAGATACGGTGGCTCCGTCTACGCCTACCGGTGTAAAGGTCACCTCCAAAACGGCGAACTCTGTCACGTTAACCTGGCAGCCTTCTTCTGATAATGTCGGCGTTGTTGGATACAACGTCTTCCGGAACGGAACGCAAGCGGCCAGCGTAACCGGGACGACGGCGACGATCAGCGGTCTTGCCCCCGCAACGACGTATACTTTTACGGTGGTTGCACGGGATGCTGCGGGCAATGTCTCACCGGCCAGCGCTCCGCTGACGGTCACGACCGAGCCTGGAACCGACCCGGGCGACACAATCGCTCCCACCCCGCCGGGCAACGTTACGGTGACGGCCAAAACCTCGACCAGCGTCAGCCTGAGCTGGAGCGCATCGACCGATAATGTCGGCGTGACTGGATATGAGGTATACAACGGTAGTCAACTCGTTGCGACGGTGACGGGGACAACGGCTACGATTAACGGACTTTCGCCATCTACTTCCTATACGTTTACCGTGAAAGCGAAAGACGCCGCCGGTAATCTCTCGCCTGCAAGCAATGCGGTGACGGTCACCACAGATTCGGCAGGGACGGGGCCGACAGCTTGGGCACCTTATACGTCGTATACTGTGAATCAGCTCGTAACGTATAACGGTGTAACCTATAAAGTAATTCAAGCCCACACGTCGCTGCCTGGCTGGGAACCGGATAAGGTACCCGCGTTATTTCAGGCTCTATAAGGATAAAAATTTAAATAATTAACATCTTGTGTGCGCTTTCATTTTTCTATTGACGCTAGCGAGAGCTTGAATTATTATAGTCACATAACCGACCGACAATTGAATGACTTTTGGCGTGTTACCATTGATTCAGAATGGGCATGAGCCAAGGAAAGCAGACCTAGATAAACAATAGGCTTCTTTTCTTGGCTCTTTTTTTCGCCTGTATCTCCCAATATCCGAGAGTAGGGCATATTGATTTCTTAAAGATGCCAGAATATAGGTAATCAGAATTAGGAGGAGAGCCATATGTTTTCAAAATGGAGAAAGAAAAATACGGAGAGTAAAGTGCTGGAGATCCTCTCGCCGCTAACCGGGGAGGCTGTACCGTTAGCTCAAGTTCCAGATGAAGCGTTCGCAGGGGGCCATATGGGTCCGGGGATCGCTGTTGAACCCAGCGAAGGACGTCTGGTTGCGCCGTTTGACGGCAAAGTCGTTCATGTCATCAAAAGTAACCATGCCGTGATGATGGAGCATTCGTCCGGATTGCAGTTTCTATTTCATCTCGGAATCAATACCGTGTCGCTCAAAGGCGAGGGCTTTACTGCCCATGTCTCCGTGGGGGACAAAGTCAAAGCAGGTCAGCTGCTAATCGAATTTGATCTGGCAGCCATTCGCGAAGCTGGTTATCCGGTGATTTCGCCAATTATAGTAACAAACGCCGGAGAAGTGACGAGCAGCGTAGAACCCATCACCGGTCCTGTGACGGCAGGCAGCAGCGTCATTTTAAAGGCGGTTTTACAATAAAATACAAGAAGTAAGGAAAGGATGGTTTGTGCATGCTAGCTAAATTACAAAAGCTAGGAAAGTCGCTAATGCTTCCTGTAGCGACACTGCCGGCAGCAAGTATCTTGCAAAGTTTCGGCCTGCTCAACTATGAGAAAGATCTCCATCTTGGATCGGCGGTAGGCGGCTTCCTGAACACCTATTTCGCCCCGTTTCTGAACGCAGGAGCGGGTGCGATCTTTGGGAATCTGGCACTTATTTTCGCAGTGGGGGTCGCCATCGGATTTGCCGGCGATGCAGTAGCCGCATTATCCGCTCTTATCGCCTATCAAGTATTAATTAAAGTCTTGGAAGTTGTCCCTGCAGCGTTCCCATGGATTGCCGATGACACGGTGCTGAATATGGGCGTGCTCGGTGGGATCTTCGCCGGCGCTTGGTCTTCTTATCTGTATAAGAAGTATCATAATATTAAATTGCCGGAATGGCTTGGCTTCTTTGCCGGCAAACGTTTTGTTCCGATTATTACCGCAGCAAGCACAATGGTACTTGCCGTTCTGATCGGGATGATTTGGAGCCCAATTCAAGATGTAATTAGTAATTTTGGCGAATGGGTCGTAAGTTTGGGTGGAATCGGATCTCTGGTATTCGGTATCGCCAACCGTCTCTTGATTCCAATCGGTTTGCACCATGTCATCAACACGATTGCTTGGTTCCAAATCGGTGACTTTACGAATGCAGCGGGTGAAGTTGTTCACGGTGACTTGTCCCGTTTCTTCGCCGGAGACAAAACGGCGGGTATGTTTATGACCGGCTTCTTCCCGATCATGATGTTCGCTCTGCCGGGCGCAGCTTTAGCTTTTATTCATACGGCAAAGAAAGAAAAACGGAAAGTGGTTGCTTCGATCTTTATCGGGTCAGCACTTGCCGCGTTCTTGACCGGGATTACAGAACCGCTTGAATTCTCCTTTATGTTCGTGGCGCCATTGCTTTATGTCGTTCACGCGATTCTTACAGGGATTGCCGGCTACGTCATGTATGCACTTGATGTGAAACTGGGCTTTGGCTTCTCAGCAGGGTTAATCGATTATCTGGTTAACATGAAGCTGTCCACGAACGCTTGGGTACTTATTCCGGTCGGTCTCGTATTCTTCGTCATTTACTATGTGCTCTTCCGGGTAATCATTCAAGCCTTTAACCTGAAAACGCCGGGACGTTCTGACGATCCAAACGAGTTTGAAATGGAGTCGAAAGAGGCTAGCGAAGGTGTGATTTCGGGGGCTAGTGACAACCGTTCGGCCAAAATCCTGGCCAGCATCGGCGGACCGGAAAATATTGAGTCCGTGGATGCGTGCATTACCCGCCTTCGCCTCGTCGTCAAGGACGATAAACAGGTGAACGATGCCGCATTGAAGCAGTTGGGCGCATCGGGCGTCATGAGACTCGGCAAAGGCGCAGTCCAAGTCGTGTTCGGACCGCAATCCGAAGCGATCAAGGATGACATCAAAAAGATGCTGTAAGGTAACGCACGTATTGCATCGCAGGGCGGAATGGCAGTTCCGCCTTGCTTTTTTATTTTACGGCTTTATCTAACGAAAGGATTCAATTTTTTTGTCTAACGCTTGCCAGCCCAATCTCGGGTTATGTAAAGTTAAGTCGAAGGAAAACGGCTTAAGGGGTTAGACGATGTCCTATAAATTTACGAAATGGTTGATCCTGATTGTTCCAACACTGGTGGTCGGGGTGTGGGAGGTGGTACGCCACCAATTTCTCATGCCGTTTGTGTCGATGGAGCTAGGGAATGTGTTGACGCCGGTCATTTTGTTTGCGGTGAGTATTACATTGCAATATCGCTGGTTTTCGAACTTGGAACGCATGCAGGAGGAATTGCAGCGGGAGCGGGCGCTGAAGGCCCGTTTGGAGCAGCGGGAGCAGCTGGCTCGTGAGCTGCATGATGGGATCGCGCAATCTTTGTTCCTTCTCTCCGTCAAGGTGGACCGGGCAGAACGGCAGCAGCAGGCGGCAGGTAGTTCGTATGATTGGAACGGGCTGCGCAAATCGATCCATGAAGTGAACCGGTATGTGCGGGAGGCGATTTCCGACCTGCGGATTCCGCCAGACTCTCGGGAAGGCGAAGCGGATGAAGCCTCCATGTCGGCAATCGTCCGTCGAATCGCTGTTGAACAGCAGCTCACTTTGCATTTGGACTGGCAGCTGGAGGAAGCGGGCTGGCCGGCGAAGGCGAAGATGGAGCTGGTGTCCTGCCTGCGGGAAGCGGTGATTAACGCAGCCAAGCATGCGGGCGTACAAGCCATCGAGATCTCGGCATCGGGAGATGCGCAGGATTTCACCGTCACGATCACAGATCACGGGTGCGGCTTCGCGCAAGAGGATCAAGCCAGACCGGGCCGCTACGGCCTGCAGATCATGCGAGAGCGGACGAACGAGATGGGCTGGGAGCTGACGGTTGCGTCCCAGCCAGGAGAGACGACGATTCAAATTCGGGGAGGCGGCGGTTCAGATGAAGGTTCGCGTGTTGGTCGTGGATGATCATCCTCATGCCCGGGAAGCGATCGGGGAGATATTAGCCGAGGATGATTCCTTTGAAATCGTGGCTTACGCGGAAAATGGCGACGAGGCCATTGCCCAGACGGAGCGGTGGATGCCGGATTTGATCTTGATGGATATCCGCATGCCGGGCAAGGACGGCTTGGAAACGACCCGCGAGATCAAGCTGCGCTACCCTTATGTGAAGATCGTGCTCATTACGGTATCGGATGACGCCGCTCATCTGTTTGAAGCGCTGAAGCAAGGCGCCCAGGGATACCTGCTCAAAAACTTGGAGCCCGGAACTTGGTTGGAATATTTAAGGGCGATCGCCAGCGATGAAGCGCCATTATCCAGTGAGCTGGCTTTGCGGATTTTGCAGGAGTTTCCGGTGAACAGGCGGACAAGCGGTGAACAACCTCCGCTAACTGCCCGCGAACGGGAGATCCTTGGCTGGGTTGCGCAGGGCATGACCAATCGGGAGATTGCCGGGGTGTTGCACATTTCCGATCAGACGGTAAAAAACCATCTTAAAAACATTTTGCAAAAGCTGCATTTGGAAAACCGGGTACAACTCACGCGTTATGCGCTGGAGCAAGGGTGGATCGACCCGCGAGGGTGATTTCAATGGCTGCAGGGACAAATGTCGAAGTTGTGACGGAAATCACAAAGCGTGAAGCCTTCCCGTTCTAAACTGAGAGTAGCTCTTAGTTCAAGAAGGGGAGAGAAGCTGATGAATCAACGTTTGGGTGCTGTTGCCTGTTTGCTCGCGGCCGGGATGCTTCTGCTATCGGCATGTGCCGACGCCCCAGGGCGCTATATTGGCGAATCTGAGCCGGCGGCGGAAACAACAGGACCGGTGAAGTCGTTTACCGTTCATGCCAGCTCATCGGGATACGACTTGACGGAAATCAAGGTCAAACGGGGCAATACGGTGCAGATTACGCTCAAAAATACGCAGGGGATGCATTCGTTGAAAATCAAAGGATACAACAAAGAAGTCCGCGGAGGCAAAACGATTACGTTTACGGCTGACCAAGCCGGAACCTTTGAGTACTCCTGCAACATCTCCTGCGGCAAGAACCACAAGGAAATGAAAGGCATCTTGATCGTAAAATAAAAAGCTGACGGCTCATCCAGCAGATGAAGTCGCCAGCTTTTTTTGATAAGGAGAGCTGTATTTCTGCATGCGTGTGGCATCCCTTACGTGATTATCCCGTTGCATCACAACCTCAAAAATACCCCAACTGCTCCTTGGCTGCCTCCGACATCTGCTCCGGCGACCAGCGCGGCTCCCAGACGACGTCGATGACCGGGTTTTGGATTCCAAGTTGATCGTTAAGAACCCAACGAACACCGCCAACAATCGTATCATGCATCGGGCAGCCCGGCGTTGTTAAAGTCATCTGAATGTAGACATGATCATCTTCTTCCCGAATGTCGTATACCAGCCCTAGATCAACGATATTTACGCCCAGCTCGGGATCATAAACCTCACGCAGGCATTCACGGATTTGTTCAATTTTATTCATGGCCACTAACCTCCATTTGCATTGTCGTTAATGAGCAAACACCATTGCGATCAAAGCGATATAAGCCACCGAAACGATGGATAATACGGCGCCTCCGATGGCAATAACGATCGATGAGCCGGTCACGATGCCGATGAGGACGGTCAAATTCGCACAGAGAATCAAGGTTAACCCGAGATTCACTTTCCGCTCGTCCAGCAGGTCGGCCAGTACCGGCGTTCCCGGGCGTCCGGCTTGCTTGCCGTATTTGTAGGTCCACCACAGGAACGGTACGATTTTGGACACGTATCCAAGCACAGTGAACGACATCCAGTAGCTTAAGTAAACAAAGCCAGCTGTAAGAACAGTTTGAGTTTCCAGCAGTTGCCCTGGTGACACCAGTGCCCGAACCGCAAACATGACCGCAAAGGCGGCAAAGATTTGGCTTCCGGTGACTGTCCATTCAATGCCTGCCCCCGGGCTGCGTTTATGCCGTTTGCTGCGGATTTGCAACAGATGAACGTTATAACAAAGGACGGCAACAACAATCAGGTGCAGCGCGGCAATTTTGAAGCCTGTTGGCAAACCAAACAGAAAGGAAGTCGCGCCTAGCAGAACCCCTGCGTTCCATACCCCTAAGACGACATATTCCAGCCGGGTTGGATAGTTATGGGACAAATAAAACATCGGCAACAGCTTGTAGCTGAACCCGGTGATCAACAGACCAAACCAGCCTAGCGTCCCCAGCCAGATATGCGTACCAAATAGGTTTTCGTGCAAATCGTTGTAAAGACCGGGCGCAAAATTGATCCCCATCGCCATCCCGGATAACCCCGTGAGCAGCAGGTAAAACACCGCGCAGGCAGTGCTCATGGTGATTGCGTTCCACGTTCTGGCCCGCAGCAACGTAGCTGTCAGGTTCCAGACGAACAAGACAACTCCTGAGAATGCAATTGTCGCAAAGCCGCCAATCCAATACGTATCGCCTTGAATGAAACCAAACAGCAGACCAAACAGCCCAATGGTAAACAGCGCAAAATGCACATACCCGAGACGTTCACTGTAAATTTTCGACTGCAAAATAACGTTGATCAGCTGGTAGACGGCACCCATTGCCAGCATGGTTGCCCAGCCCAGTACAAACAGGTGGACTTGGAACCAGCCGGCCGGGCCGCGGATCTCATCGCCGATCCAGCCTGTGAGTGACATCAGGGAGGTGGCGTGAAACAGGACGAATCCGAAGATTCCGGTGACGATAAAGAGAAAGGGCAGGCGGGACATGGCCGGCATCAGGTTCACCTCCTTAAGGTTTGCGAATTTGGACTTTGGCCGTCCCATCCGGTTGTTCTTCCACCGTATAGGTGCAGCCCAAGCTGTTTAATTCCTCGATAAGAAATACCGGTACCCGGTCGTTGTGAATATGCACCTCATCACCTGATTTGCAGCGATCCAAGGCTGCCAGCGTTCGAACCATCGGTTGCGGCGGTTCCAGACCACGGTTGTCCAGCGTGATGATGTTAGGGCTGGCGGCAGATTCGCCGGATCCACCCGTTGATGCCGGAGCAATCTCTGCGGTTGCTTCAACTGGTACGGATTCGTTTTCCTCTTCGAGCCATGCCTTGTTTTTCTTATGGACAAATGTCGTGATCCAATGCTCTTTGTCTAGCATCACCGCTTTGCCGACGAGTCCCTTCATTTTCAGAAGCTTGAGCAAAGGGGTCGGCTTGAAGGGGGCGTGAAGCACGAAGAGATCGTCTTTTTCCAGCTTTTTGACAGTATCCATGATGAGCTGGAACGGCTCCAGTTTGTTCCGTAGTTGCTCTCGAACGTCCAGCTCTACAATTCTGGCGTCTTGTCGATTCATCCAACGTCACCTCGTTTATGAATTTGCGTGAAAATGGTATTTCATTAATGGCTCATCACCGGTTCTCCATGATCTGTCCCGTCCTGGCTTACGCGCAGGATCGCCGTAGCTCCGAGGTTAGCATCACCCAGCTGATGGGTCAAAATCAGATAATCGCCTTCTTCCATGACGGTAAACTCAACGACTGCGCCGCCGCCGGCCGGAAGCAACACCGTTTGCATGCCGTACAGCTGATTGCTTGGATTCCCGTCCAGATAGACGCGATCAAAGGTCGTCCCAACCACATGGAACGAAGAAACATGATTTGGTCCCGCATTGATGACGTACAGCCGAACCTTGTCGCCGACTTTGGCGAGCAAGGGGTGTTCTTTTAACGTAAAATCATCGCCGTTGAACACAACATACTCCGGATCACCTTGTTGAAAAGCATCCAAATCATTTGCCGCATACCACTCGCTTTGGACGATCGTATATTCTCGGTCGATATCCGAGTCCGTAGGGTATCCGTCCTTCGGTTCAACGATGATCATCCCATACATCCCATTGGCTACATGCAGCAGTACCGGACTTGCTCCGCAATGGTACATGAACACGCCTGGCGTGTTGGCGGGATAAGTAAACGTGCCGTGCTCGTTAGGCATCACTTCAACGAACTTCTCGCTTGGAGCGGCATGGACCGCATGGAAATCCATCGAATGCGGCATATCTGGATCTAGGTTTTTTAAGGTAAACTCCAGCTGATCGCCTTGCTTCACGCGCAACACCGGCCCGGGGGCGGTACCGTTAAGTGTCCAGGCGGGATAAGTGACGCCTTCGGAAATCTCGATATCCGCTTGCTGCGCGGTCATTTCAATGCGGACGGTATGGCCTTCCCGTTGAATGATTGGCTCAACTGGCGGTGGATGGAGATGCTGTTCTTCCTCTTGCAGGACGGTATCACTGACCTGGGGTGTCTCCGATGGGAACGCAAACCATGCTGCGGCAATCATGACCAGACAGCACAAACTAAGCAATAGATGCTTCGGGATGTTCCGCGATTTCATCGGTCATTCCTCTTTCTATCTGAAATGGTTAAGCAATAACTCCTTGATGTACCTTCATCGTACGATGGGTCCGAAGACCGCATTGTGATATGTATCACATGAAAGTTGTCGAAAATGTTGTCATTTGATTCCCATTCTCAGTGCATAAATGAGTTAATCCCGATCTGTTTGATATTGTATTCGCGGGGCAGATGAAGTAAGATGGTAGGTATATTCCAACCGAATATAGCGGAAATAGGTGCTCCGGCCAGGATTGGCCGGAGCTTAAAAGGGAAGTCCGGTGCAATGCCGGCGCGGTCCCGCCACTGTAACGGAGGAGTCGGATGTGTGAGATGCCACTGGTGATGTAATCATTGGGAAGGTCACATCCGGCGATGATGCCGAAGCCAGGAGACCTGCCTATTTCGACAGCACTGCTGTACCTACGGGAGATAGGGAGGTGTTAAAGTTGCAAGCCATCGAACAACGGATCGAAGGTCCTCTTTAGCCATGCTATCGAGGACCTTTTTTGTGCTTTACGGATTGGCGCGTTTTGAACTTACCAATGGGAGGCAATGAATATGGGGAACTTTGTTAGCGGAAATCTGGGGTATCCCAGAATCGGAGGACAACGGGAATGGAAGAAGCAGATCGAGGCTTATTGGGCAGGAAAAATCACGGAGCCGGAGCTCCATGCTCGATTAAAAGAGATTCGCTTGAACAACCTGCGTCTGCAGCGGGATCGGGGACTTGATGTCATCCCGGTGGGCGATTTTACGTATTACGATCACGTCCTTGATACAGCGACGATGTTTGGCCTAGTACCGGAGCGCTTCGTATGGAACGGTGACCAAGTATCGCTTGATCTGTATTACGCCATCGCAAGAGGCGACGACCAAGCGACCGCCAGTGAGATGACCAAATGGTTTAATACGAACTACCATTATATCGTGCCTGAGCTTGGGAACCGAGATCCCAAGTTGACCGTCAATCGGCCACTGGCGGCTTATCTGGAAGCGAAACAGGAGCTCGGGATCAACGGAAGGCCTGTACTGCTTGGGCTGTTTACTTTGCTGAAGCTGTCCAAGGGGGAAACGGCGGGGGAAGTCGAGACTTGGACCCGCAAGCTGCTGCCGCTATACGTACAGGTGCTGCGCGAGCTGAAGGCGGCGGGCGCAGATTGGGTGCAAATCGACGAACCGGCTATCGTTGTCTCTTTAAGTGAGGAGGACGTACACCGGCTTCGCTTGATCTACCAGGCGATCGCGCAGGAGGTTCCGGGACTGCGGCTGATGCTGCAAACCTACTTTGATGCGGTTGAACGATACGAAGATCTGATTGAACTGCCGGTGCACGGCTTGGGGTTGGATTTCGTACACGGCCGGGACGGTAACCTGGAAGCGCTCCGGCGTTACGGCTTTCCCGCTGGCAAGACGATAGGAGCGGGACTGATTGACGGGCGGAACATTTGGCGTACGGATTTAGATGAGGCGCTTAGCCTGGTGAAGACGATTTCGCTCCAGTCCGGAGCGCCGGATGTGATCGTGCAGCCTTCCTGCAGCTTGCTGCATGTCCCGGTATCTGCTGCAGGGGAGGAGCGGCTTAATCCGGTATTGCGCGATGCGTTGGCCTTTGCCGAGCAGAAGCTGGAGGAGTTGGTGAGCTTAAGCAGGGCGGCAAATGGGGAAGAACCAGAGCCGGTGCAGTTCGCCGAGAATCGTCGCGCCTTGGCTGTACTTGCCGCAGATCCGGCCCGCAGCCTTGCTTCGGTGCGGGAAGAAGCAGCGCAGACTGCAGCGGCTCCGGCCGAGCGCGCCAGCGCATTCGCCGAACGGCGGCGTAAGCAGCAGGCGAAGTGGCAGCTGCCGTTCCTGCCTACAACCACGATCGGCAGTTTCCCGCAAACCGCCGAGGTTCGGGCCGCCCGGCAGAAATGGCGTAAAGGCGAGTGGAGCCCAGAGAAGTACGAGGCGTTCATTCTAGCGGAAATCCGCAAATGGGTTGAGCTCCAGGAGGAGATCGGGCTCGACGTATTGGTGCACGGTGAATTCGAGCGCACCGATATGGTGGAATTTTTCGGAGAGAAGCTTCCGGGATTTGCGTTTACGCAAGGAGGCTGGGTACAGTCCTACGGCACGCGCTGCGTAAAACCGCCGATCATTTATGGAGACGTCGAATTTGCGCGGCCAATGACCGTTAAGGAAACGGCCTATGCTCAGAGCTTGACGAACAAACCGGTGAAAGGGATGTTAACGGGACCGATCACTATCCTAAACTGGTCCTTTGTTCGCAGCGACCTGTCCCGGGAGCAGGTGGCTTATCAAATTGCTCTGGCTCTGCGAAGGGAAGTCGAGGCGTTGGAGGAAGCGGGGATCGAGATGATCCAAGTGGACGAGCCTGCGCTGCGCGAAGGGCTGCCGCTCAAGCAGAAGGACTGGGCGAACTATTTGAAGTGGGCGGTGAAGGCGTTCCGCGTGACGACCTCATCGGTCCGGGATACGACGCAGATTCATACGCATATGTGCTACTGCGAATTTGACGATATCTTGGAGGAGATCCGTGCGCTGGATGCCGATGTGATCTCGATCGAAACGTCGCGCAGCCACGGCGAGCTGATCCAGAGTTTTGAGAAGCATACGTATCCGCTTGGAATCGGGCTGGGGGTTTACGACATTCATAGCCCGCGCGTCCCGTCTGCGGAGGAGATGGTACGGTTGATCGAGCGGGCGCTCCAAGTTTTGGACCCGGAACTTTTCTGGGTGAACCCTGATTGCGGCTTGAAAACGAGAGGACAACACGAAACGGTCGCAGCGCTGCGGCAAATGACGGCGGCAGCAGAGCAGGTTCGCAGCAAATTTGGACGTGGAACGCAGGCAACACGGCAGTGAAGGAAGTTTGATTTTTTTGAATCTGTAATTGACAAAGTGGTAGTTAGCCTTTATCATTACCATTGTTAAATCAGTTACAAGATAATATAGAGTAACTAAAAAAAAGAAAGTAAAGATAAAGAGTTGGAGGGAAACCACAGATGTCTAAAGTTTTATTTGTCAAAGCCAATAATCGCCCAGCAGAGCAATCTGCTACTGTAAAGTTGTATGAAAGCTTCCTGCAAACTTACAAAGAAACTCATCCTAATGATGAAATCACCGAGTTGAACCTGTTCGAGTTGAACCTGCCTTATTATGATTTGGATATGCTAAACGGGCTGTTCAAAGTCAATAATGGGATCCCGACAACGCCAGAAGAGCAAAAAGCTGCTGACTTGGCCAATGGTTATCTGGAGCAATTTTTGAATGCGGATAAAGTCGTATTTGCGTTCCCGTTGTGGAACTTCACGATTCCGGCACAGCTGTTGACCTACCTGTTCTACTTGAACCAAGCTGGTAAAACGTTTAAGTACACCGAGCAAGGTCCGGTTGGCCTGGTCGGCGGCAAGAAAGTAGCGTTGCTGCAAGCGCGCGGCGGCGTTTATTCCGAAGGTCCAATGAGTGCGCTGGAAATGTCTCTGAACTATGTAAAGAACACCTTGGCCTTCTGGGGCATTAACGATCCGGAAGCCGTTGTGGTCGAGGGGCATAATCAATTCCAAGACCGCGCCGAAGAAATTATTCAAGATGGCGTAAAACGCGCTGCCGAGCTGGCTGCAAGATTCTAATTTATCTGATATGCAATTTGGGAAGCCTGAGCCGTTTAAAGACGGTTCAGGCTTTTTTCTTCTTGACCAACGAAGCAGGGAAAAAATAAAATGAGTCTAACAGAAAATCTAACAATATTAGAAAATTATCCCTCTAACTATCAAGCCATACGCTGCATGATTTTCAGAAAGTGGATTGTAAGATTCATCTACTGAACCAGGGGAGGTTCACTTTTGAGGGATCATATGATCAATTTGTGCACTCTCATTCTGAAGCGAACCCTGACGATATCTTTTCTGAACTTGTGAAGTAGTAAGTCCAAGAAACTCTTGCTGACAGGGGCAGATCCATCCGTTAGCCGGGTCTCTTTTTTATCTTCTGGGCGGGTATGTTCGATTTGCACCAAAGTGCCGAATACAATTATACTCACCTTATATACTTGAAGGAGTTGCGATCATGAACAACGAAATGGAAATGGTTGTAAAGCTTGGCCTAGCTCTATTGTTCGGGTTATTTATCGGTATCGACCGGCAATTAAAGCAGAAACCGCTGGGAATCAAGACGAGTATGGTTATTTGTATTGCCAGCTGCTTGGTTACGATCGTGTCGATCGAGGCGTTTGCCAAATTCGCCGGACCGGATCATCCGAACATGGATCCGATGCGGCTAGCTGCGCAAATCGTCAGCGGGATCGGTTTCCTGGGGGCAGGGGCGATACTTCGCCGAAGCAATGAGGGGATCTCCGGCCTTACCTCTGCGGCGATGATCTGGGCAGCGTCCGGGATTGGGATCGCAATCGGAACCGGGTTTTATCTGGCTGCTGCATTAACGGTGGTTCTGTTGATCATTTCCGTGAATGTCGTACCCTATATCATTAAATGGATTGGACCCTATAAGCTGAATCAGCGCGATGTCTCCATCAAAATCGTCATGGAGGATCACGGCAACGTAACCGAACTGATTCGTATCATCGAATGCAGCGGTGATCCAGAACAAGGAACGAAAGTGAACAAGCACCGGATTCGGCGGCTGAAAATCAAAGACTTGGAGGAAGGACGCCAGCGGATCGATATGGTGATTACCGCATCGGAGAAGGAGTATACGACGGAGCTGTACCATTTTCTCCGGAAGATTAACCATGTCATCAGCGTGGAAGTGGAGAATCTCTAGTTAAGGTTTTATTTTGTTTAACTTCAGTTTAAATTCCGAATGTAGTCTTTTTCCTAGAGCCGGTATTTCCGGCTCGTCTTGTTTCAGATAGAGATGGAAGGGAAGAGAAACACATGCCAAGGAATAACTTCAATTTTAAAGATACCGATCGTCAAGTGAGCACAAGTGGTGGAAGCTCAAAGGCGTTTTTCCGCCTGCTGCGGGAAACGAAGCCGCCGCTGCCGCTGTTTGCCGTCGCGATCGTCCTCAGCTTGCTGTCAACGTTGGTCAGCCTCGTGATTCCGATGTTCACGAAGAATCTTGTTGACGGCTTTTCGTTGTCTTCCATCAGCGGTTCGCAGATCGTGTGGATCGGCGCCGCATTTGTCGGGATGTCCGTCGCTTCGGGACTATCGATCTTCCTGCTGAATTATACCGGTCAGCGCATGGTTGCTGGCCTGCGGGATCGTTTATGGAAGAAGCTGCTCCGCTTGCCGGTATCTTACTTCGACAACAATCGGACCGGGGAGTCGGTCAGCCGAATGACCAATGACACCGGGATCATCAAAACGTTGATCTCCGAACAGGTCTCCGGCTTTATCAGCGGAATCATCTCGATTCTGGGTGCGGTGGCCGTTCTATTTTACTTGAACTGGAAAATGACCCTGGTGATGTTCGCGGTGATCCCGCTTGCCGCTTTGATTCTTGTACCGCTGGGCCGGACGATGTATAAAATTTCGCTGGCCATGCAGGACGAGACCGCATCTTTTACAGCGGCCTTAAGCCAGGTGTTGTCCGAAATCCGCCTGGTCAAAGCATCGAACGCGGAGCGGAAGGAATATGAAAGCGGCAGCCAAGCGATTGGCAGACTGCTCTCCTTCGGCGTGCGGGAGGGCAAAGTCATGGCATGGATTAGCCCGTTTATGGCCTTTGTCATGATGATGCTGCTCGTCGTGGTAATTGGCTACGGCGGGATGCAGGTGGCGGGCGGCGGGTTGTCCGCCGGGGAACTGGTGGCGTTTATTCTGTACCTCGTTCAGATCGTCATGCCGATGACGCAGTTGACGACGTTTTTCACCCAACTTCAGAAAGCCAAAGGCGCTACGGAACGGATTCTCCAAACGCTGGATGCCGAGGAGGAGCCTTTTGGCCAAGGTCAGGAGATTACGAAGGCGGATCAGCCGTTAATCGTGGACGGGGTTACCTTCGGGTACAAACCGGACGAGCCGGTGTTGCAGGTCGTTTCCTTTACGATGGAGCCGGGGACGGTAACGGCGGTCGTTGGCCCAAGCGGCGGCGGCAAAACGACGTTATTTTCCTTGCTGGAGCGGTTTTACGTGCCGCAGCAGGGCAGTATCCGACTGGGAGATGACCCCATCGATTCGTTTTCGCTTCGCTCCTGGCGTGGGATGATTGGGTACGTCTCGCAGGAAAGCCCGATTATCGCCGGAACCATCCGTGAGAATCTGTGCTACGGCATCGAGCGCGAAGTCAGCGAAGCGGAGCTGCAGCGG
This sequence comes from Paenibacillus sp. p3-SID1389, assembly GCF_025151705.1. NCBI lineage: Bacteria > Bacillati > Bacillota > Bacilli > Caryophanales > Paenibacillaceae > Paenibacillus > Paenibacillus sp. p3-SID1389. Next base: position 30,560 of record NZ_JALXVO010000003.1, read on the forward strand.
GCGGCGGAGATGGCTTATGCTGACGGCTTTATCGCCGAACTGCCGAACGGGTTCGATACCGATGTCGGCGAGCGCGGGGTTAAGCTGTCCGGCGGGCAGCGGCAGCGGATCGCGATTGCACGGGCCCTGTTGCGCGATCCGAAAATCCTCATGCTGGACGAAGCGACCTCGAGCCTGGACAGCCGCTCGGAAATCGTCGTCCAGAAGGCGCTAAATAACCTCATGAAAGGCCGGACGACGATTGTCATCGCCCACCGTCTCTCCACCGTCATTGGGGCGGATCAGCTGATTTTTATCGAAAAAGGGAAGGTTACGGGCCGAGGCACACATGAGCAGCTCTTGCGTCAGCACGCCATGTATCGCGAGTTCGCCTCGCAGCAGCTGCAAATCGCCGCAAGCCGAGAAGAGTCGGAACCGCTCGAAAACGAGGAGGAAGAGATGCAACATGGCTAAAATTCTCGTAGTTGACGACGATCAGCATATCCGCGAGCTGGTTCGCCTGTTCCTGGAGGAAGCGGGCATCGATCAGGTGATGGAAGCCGAGAATGGACGCAAGGCGCTCGCTCTGGTGGAATCGGAGAAGGTCGACATGGTGATTTTGGACATCATGATGCCGGAGATGGACGGCTGGGACCTCTGCCGTGAGCTGCGCCGATACTATGATATGCCGCTGCTCATGCTGACGGCGAAGGGGGAGACTCGGCAGGTGGTTAAGGGCTTCGAGCTGGGCACGGATGATTATCTCGTCAAACCGTTCGAACCGGCCGAGCTCGTCGCACGGGTGAAGGCGCTGCTCAAGCGCTATCAGGTGTCGATCTCCCAAACCGTGACGATTGGCGCGCTGCGAATGAACCGCAAAACATTTGAAGTTGAAAGCGGCGAAAGCAGCATTACGCTGTCGCTTAAGGAGTTCGAGCTGCTGTTCAAGCTTGGCAGTTATGCAGGGCGAACCCTCACCCGGGAGCAGCTTATTGAGGAAATCTGGGGATACGATTTTGAAGGAAATGAACGCACGCTAGATGTGCATATTAATCGATTGCGCGAACGGTTTCCCGAGGAAACGTTTGGATTTAAGATTCGTACGATCCGCGGTCTCGGGTATCGTTTGGAGGTGTGTGAACGTTGACCTTCTGGAGGAGAGCAGGAGAGATATTGCTCCGAATCGGCCAGATCCTCGTCATCCTCGCCTGTTTTGGTACGACTTGGTCTTTGGCGCGCTGGGTAACCGCAGCGGTTTACCGAAAATGGGAGCCTCCTTTTTCTGCTTATGTCATCGATCTGCTGAATGTCATTTTCGGAGTCATCTTATTTTTCTTGGTCGTGCTTCTGATCTCCGCGATGTTCCGGCCCCGTCAACTGAGAAGCCTGAACATCGTGATAGACGCGATTCGCCGGATCTCCCAAGGGGATTTCTCGGTTCGGATCGTCGGATTCGAACGGATGCGAGAGTTTGAAACCATCGTTAACAGCATTAACGAAATGGCCGGAGCTTTGGGACAAATGGAAACGATGCGACAAGACTTCATCTCCAACGTGTCGCACGAAATCCAATCGCCGCTGACCTCGATCCGCGGCTTTGCCAGAGCTTTGCGCAGACCGGACTTATCTCCAGAGAAACGGAACCATTACCTGGAGATCATCGAATCGGAAAGCCGCCGTTTGGCGCAGATGAGCGACAATTTGTTGAAGCTCTCCGCTCTGGAGACGGACCGTGCCTCGCTGCAAACGAACCGGTTTCGGCTTGATCGCCAACTGCAAAACGTAGTATTGGCTTGTGAACCTCAGTGGCTCGCCAAGAACATTCAAATACAGATGGAAGTTTCAGCGTTGGAGGTGGAGGGCGCCGAGGATCTGCTTAGCCAGGTCTGGATGAATCTGCTTCATAACAGTATCAAGTTTACGCCGGAAGGCGGGGAAATTCGAGTTTCCCTCACGTCTGAAGGGGAACGGGCGGTTGTGACGGTGGCAGACAACGGGATCGGTATGTTCGAGCAGGATTTGGTTCATATTTTTGAACGCTTTTATAAAGCGGACAAATCCCGCACGCGCAGCGATGGGGGCAGCGGGCTGGGACTGTCGATCGTCAAAAAAATCGTGGACATCCATCAAGGTGAGATTACGGTGACTTCCGAGCCTGGCAAGGGCTCAAGCTTTAACGTGTTCATCCCTTTCCGCTGGAAACCATAATCGGTGGAAATTGTAACCTTTTATTTGGATTTGGAGGCAAGAGACATGGTATGATGGTATTGTGTGCTCGTGTCTAACCAGCTCAAATAAAGGATGATTGGATGAATGAGTAAACGTATTTTAATTGTCGATGATGACGAAAAAATCGCAAAACTGATCGAAATATATCTGATGAATGAAGGCTATCATGTCCTGAAGGCGGAGGACGGCTTGCGGGCGCTGGAGATCACCGAGCAGGATGAGGTTGATTTGGTGATCCTTGACGTGATGCTCCCCGGGCTCGACGGAATATCTGTCTGTATGAAGATCCGTGAATCGAAGACCACGCCGATCTTAATGCTTAGCGCCAAGGACGGCGATATGGACAAGATTACCGGGCTGATGACCGGAGCGGACGATTACATGGTGAAGCCGTTTAATCCGCTGGAGCTCGTCGCCCGCGTCAAATCGCTGCTTCGCCGCTCCTCCTATACAGCACAGCCGCCAAGCTCAACGCAGTCATCGCAGGATCATATCATCAAGATCGCCTCGCTGGCGATCGACAAAGAAACGCACACGGCGACCGTAGACGGCAACCCGCTGAAGCTGACGCCTATCGAATTTGGCATTTTGCATTTGTTAGCCAGCCATCCCGGGCGGGTGTTTGGTTCTGAAGAGATCTTCGAGCTGATCTGGAAGGACAAATATTTGGACAGCAGCAATTCTGTAACCGTGCATATCAGCCGCCTCCGTGATAAGCTGGAGAAGGAAATGGATGGGGAGAAGCTGATTCGTACCGTATGGGGGGTCGGCTACAAACTTGAAAGCTAGCCTGCGTTTTGTTGCCTGGTTGTTCTGGACCGTCGTCACTTCACTCATTTCGCTGTTTCTGCTTATTTTGCTGGCGCGGTTGTTTTTCCTCACCTTCCCGAGTATGACGGTGTACAATGTGGTGATGTGGATTAACCGAAATATCGGTTTCCCGGAAGCGTATTATTTAACCGGCGTGCCGATTCTTATGCTGTTTTCGTTATATTTTTACCGCCGCAGCCTCCGCCGTCAAGAGAAGCGATACTTGGAGCAGCTGATCGAAGAGGTCCATAAAATCGAAGCCGGCTCCGTACGGAAAATCCCTGTGCAGAACGTCGGGCAGCTTGGACAGCTCGCGACCGATATCAACCGGATGATCGATCGGTTGGTCACATCCATCGAGGACGAGCGACGGGCGGAGCAGACGAAAAATGAGCTGATCACCAACGTATCCCATGATTTGCGCACCCCGCTTACCTCGATTACCGGTTATTTGGGACTTATCGAAGAGGACCGTTACCGCGATGAGGTTGAGCTGCGTTATTATGTCAGCATGGCCTACGAGGAGTCGCTTCGATTAAAGCAGCTGCTGCAGGACTTGTTCGAATATACGCGTATGCAGAATAAGGAGATGAAGCTGGAGTTCAGGCGGATTAATCTGGCGGAGATGCTCCATCAAATGGCTGCCCATTTCGGCTGGCAGTTGCAGGAGAACGGCATGGAATGCCGGCTGTACCTGCATGGGCCGCTGTACGTTCAGGCGGATGGGGACAAGCTTCGCAGAGTCTACGAGAACCTGATGACCAATGCGATCCGGTATGGCCACGATGGCAAGTATTTGGATATTCGCGGCTGGCAGGAAGGCGATGAAATCATCACAGAGGTTGTGAATTACGGCGATCCGATCCCGACCGTCGACTTGCCGCATCTGTTTGACCGGTTCTACCGTGTGGAGAAGTCGCGCGCTTCCCAGACGGGGGGCTCCGGCATTGGCCTCGCGATCGCCAAGCATATCGTCGATTTGCATCATGGCACAATCTCAGCGGACAGCAACGAGTATCGTACCGCGTTTACGGTGCGGTTACGCCGGGACGGTGCATGAACTATCAACTAGAATTCGCATGATGACGCCAGATGGCGTCTTTTTGTTTAAGGAAAACGCAGTAAATTCTTAAGGAAAACTTAACAATTTCTTAGTCGGGACGCAAACTCTATTCGGCATAATGGACCAAGTATGGCGGAGATATAAAGACAGCCTTGCTCTGAAAGCCGGGAGAAAGTGAGGAATCAATCATGAAGACTCGTTCTATGGATTTGCTTTACCGCGAATATAAAAATGACGTTTTTCGATATTTGTATAGTATGTGCCGTAACTCGCATATCGCTGAGGATTTGATGCAGGAGACGTTTTGCCGGGCGCTGATGCACCTGCACGAAGCAGAGGGGAAAAGGGCCAAGGCCTGGCTTCTTCGCGTCGCCCATAACGCTTATATCGACTTGCTGCGGAAGGAAAGCCGGTCGTCCTCGTACGAAAATGAATTTTTCCACCGTTATCCGAGTGACGATACACCGGAGAAATCCGTGCTTGGCGAGGAAAACCGCCGGGAACTATACGCGCAGCTGGCTTTTTTGCAGCCCAATCAACAACATGCGGTGCTGCTGTATGACGTACAGGGCTTCTCTTATCAGGAGTCGGCGGATTTGATGGGCATCTCGTTATCCCATTTCAAAATCGTGTTGTATCGCGCCAGACAAAAGCTGCGCCGGTCTAGAGAAACAGCTTGATCTTATATACTTATACTTAATCATACTTAACTATCTAAATATGAAATTTTCACCTTTGAGGCTGCCTTTGGGCAGTCTTTTTGGTTTGTTCTCTGTTCAATTCGGTTTACTTGATGTAGGATATTACCAGAAATCACCTGAACTGAAGGAGGACGAAACCCATGTCGAAGTTGCCATATCATCTGCAAGACTGCGTTTCATCTGGAAGCCTCGCCGCTGGGCCAAGGTCATTTGCTGGAGCATGAGTTACTGAAAGGCATAGATTCAGGCGATGGATGGGTTAAACCGCAACCAACGTTTTGGGTCAGATCCGGACAAAAACATTCCGAAGTAATGAGCAAACCATCCTATATCAGATAAAAATGTGAGGTCAAGATGAACCAGTCAACCGCCGTCAGAACGGCTAACCCTGCATTCACGGTCTATCCGATTCTTTTTGCGATCAGCACGGTGCATTTATTAAACGATACGATGCAATCCGCGATCCCGGCTTTATTCCCGGTACTGCGCGAATCTCTGTTGTTATCCTACGGCCAAATCGGCTGGATTTCGTTCGCCATGAACATGACGGCTTCCGTGTTTCAGCCATTGGTCGGTTTGTACTCGGATGTTCGGCCCCGGCCTTATATTCTGCCGCTTGGCGTTTGCTTTACGCTGGCGGGCATCGTCATGCTAGCCTTTGCCCCCAGCTATCCATTGATTCTGCTGGCGGTCACCTCTATCGGGCTGGGCTCGTCGGTGTTCCACCCGGAGTCGTCGCGCGTTGCTTATTTGGCTGCAGGTCCGAGACGCGGGCTGGCGCAGTCGATTTTTCAGGTCGGCGGGAATATCGGAGCTTCGTTAGGTCCGATCATGTCGGCTTTGATCTTTATCCCTTTGGGTCAGACCAGCGTCGCTTGGTTTGCTTTGGCGGCAGTGGCGGCGATCGTCATCCAGTTTTTCGTGGCAAAATGGTACAGCGGGCAGGATCTGAAACCGCGTAAGCCGCGTACAACAGGTTCGGCAGCCGCGGGCGGAGCCGCTCGGCCGAAGAGCCGCCTCAGCCGGGGCAAGATCATACTGGCCATCACCGTGCTGGTGCTGTTGTTATTCTCCAAAAACGTCTACTCGATCAGCATCTCGACGTTTTATTCGTTTTTCCTTATGGACCATTACGGCGTTGCTAAAGATACGGCACAATGGTATATTTTCGCCTTTTTGGCGGCTTCGGCGGTGGGCACGTTTTTTGGCGGGCCGATCGCGGACCGCTATGGTCGGCGCAACATCATATGGGTATCTATTCTTGGAACGGCGCCGTTTTCGATGCTACTGCCTTACGCTAACCTGTTCTGGTCAGGTGTACTTGTCGTCATTGCCGGCCTGATCATGTCCTCGGCTTTTTCGATTATCGTTGTGTATGCGCAGGAGCTGCTGCCGGGAAAGGTAGGGCTGATCTCCGGCCTGTTCTTCGGCTTGTCCTTTGGACTTGGCGGCTTAGGTTCCGCCGTGTTGGGGAACTTTGCCGATCAGGCAGGCATTCTGTTCATTATGCAGGTATGCTCCTTGCTGCCGTTGATCGGTCTGCTCACCGTCCTGCTGCCAAAGGATGAAGCATTAAAAGAGCAGGAGGCGGGGAGTTGATGATGCCAACGATTGCAGGTGCAGCCGATTTGCGCGAGGCGATCCGTCGTCAGCCGGAGATAATGGCCGATCTGCAGCTCGTTGCTGAGCTGAGGTTGCCTCAGGGCTGCATTGCCGCCGGTTATATCCGCAACTTTGTCTGGGACGTGCTTCATGGCTATGCCGAACGGACGCCGCTGCACGATGTGGACGTGCTGTATTATGATCCGGCGTGTCTGGATGAAGAGGCGGAGAAAGCCTATGATGAACGGCTGCGCGAACGGAATCCTCGGCTAAATTGGTCGGTGAAAAATCAGGCGCGCATGCATTTACGTAATGGGACGGCCCCTTACCGCTCCGTCGAGGATGCCATGCGCCATTGGCCGGAAACAGCGACAGCCGTTGGCGCACGCTTGAACGCTGCGGGGGAGGTCGAGCTGATCGCGCCCTTTGGGCTGGACGATCTCCTGTCGCTCCAATTTCGGCAGGGTCCGTATTTTCACGATCACGACGTGTTCCGGAAGCGGGTCAACGGCAAAGATTGGCTCAGACGCTGGCCGCTGTTAAAGCTGGTCGAGGGGGAGGAGGGGCTGCGGCTGCCTCATTGAACGAGGGGGTATCGCCAAGACCTAACAGATAACGGACTCAGATGACGTTATTTTGAGTCCAAACGCTTAAAATCGATAATTAACGGACTCCAGAGACCTTATATCCTGGAATTTGCTCCTTTCAAGGCAAACCAAGGGCTAATAACGTCATTGAGGTCCGTTAGATTTTTTACAAGCACAAAATCAACGAAATAAGGACTCTGAGGTCCGTTAGGTTTTTATGCAATCCCTTCCGGCAACAAAACTTCCTGCTTCTCCCTGCGTTTCATGATAAAATTTGATTATTATTGGTTTTGATCCATACATAGGGAGAGTAGGATACATGAAGAGCTCAAAAGGGTATTTTTATTATTTTATCTGGATGCTGGGAGCGCTGGTGCTGATGTATTACGGGCATCAGTTTATCGACATGATGAACAACAAGACGCAAACGCTGGGTAAAATCGATTACGGCTTGATCGGCAAAATCGTGTACGGGTTAGCATTTGGATTGTATTTAAGCTTCCTGAACGGCTTTCCAAACCGGCGGAAGTTCCATCGGCCGCTGTTTGCTTTCGTATTTGTACCGAGCTTCCTGTTGCTGATCTATCCGATTATTACAATTTATGTGAAACAGATTTATATCGTAGGTTATTTCGAGATCGTGCGAGATCCGCAACTGTTTTTCTTTGGGATGCTAAGCGCTTTATCTTTGATCAAAAGTACGTTTGCGACGCGTTAAGCTCGTTAGAAGGTGACTCAATATCCGGCGATGGAGGAGGAAGAAGAAATGGCAAAGATTTTAGTGCTTGGCGGCTCTCGTTATTTTGGCAAAAGATTGGTTAACCTGCTGGCAAGTTCGGGCTTGCACGAGATAACGGTTGCGACCCGGGGACAAACGGAGGTCCAGTTTGATTCTCCAGTTACGCAGCTGCGGCTGGACCGTACAGATGAGAAATCGTTGCAAGCGGCGGCTGAGGCTGGACCTTGGGATCTGGTGTACGATAACATCTGTTTTTCGCCTAACGAAGCGCTTGCCGCGGTGCGGGCATTCAAGGAGCGCGTCGGGAAATATATTTTGACCTCCACCTTATCCGTCTACAAGTTGGGTAAATCGCCTTTAACCGAAGCTGATTTTGATCCCTATCATTATGAACTGAAGCTTGGCGATAAGCAGGCGTTTGATTATGGGGAAGGAAAACGGTTGGCTGAAGCGGCATTCTTCCAACAGGCAGATTTTCCGGTGAGCGCCTTGCGGATTCCAATTGTATTAGGGCCGGATGATTATACACGGCGGTTGCATTTTCATGTCGAGCATGTTCAGCAGGGGTTGCCGATTGGCGTACCGAACCCGGACGCGGCGATCTCGTTTATCACTTCGGCGGAAACGGCGAAGTTTCTGGCCTGGCTGGGGGAATCCGAACTGACCGGGCCGATTAATGCTTGTTCCGATGGGGAAATTACCATTGGAGAAATCATCCGCCTCATTGAATCCATCACCGGCAAAACAGCGTTGATCGAACGCGAAACGGCTCAGGAGCATCGATCTCCATTTGGCATCCCAAGCTCGTGGGTGATGGACAATACTAAAGCGCATGAGGCGGGATATCGTTTCGAAGCGCTGGACGATTGGCTGTCGGGGTTAATCTGTCACATCGCGGAAAGCGGACAGAAGGGGTGAGTTTCGAGACATGTCTTTTGCAAATAGGACTGTGATTGTAACGGGAGCGGGGCACGGCATCGGCCGCGGTGTGGCGGAAGCTTATGCCCGGGAAGGTGCGTCCGTCGTACTGGCGGAGCTTAATGAAGAAACCGGCAGAGCGGCGGCGGAGGCAATTCGCAAGGCCGGGGGCCGAGCCCTATTCGTGCCTTGTGATGTGCGCCAGGAGGCTGATATCGTTCGCTTAATGGAAACGGCCGAGCGTGAGTTGGGGCGGATTGATATTTTGATCAACAATGCGGGAGTATCGCGGTTTAAATCCACCTACGAGCTTACGGTAGAGGAATGGGACGATGTGCTGAATACCAACGTGCGCAGTACGTTTCTAGCTTCCCGTGAGATGGCCAAACGTGTGAAGGGAAGCGGCCGGGGCGGAGCCATCGTGAACATCTCCTCCACGCGTTCGCTCATGTCTGAGCCCGGTTCGGAGGCGTACGCCGCCTCCAAAGGAGCGATTGTGTCGCTTACGCATGCGTTAGCTGTATCGCTTGGCCCGGATGGCATCCGCGTGAACTGCATCAGTCCGGGGTGGATTGAAACCGGGGATTACGGCGCTCTGCGCGAGATCGATCACAAGCAGCATCCGGCAGGACGCGTTGGAACTCCGGAGGATATCGCCCGGGCTTGTCTGTACTTGACTCACCCGGACAATACATTTGTGACCGGTGCACATCTGGTGGTCGACGGCGGGATGACGCGGAAGATGATTTATGAGCCTTAAGGCGAACATTGATGAATCAACATGATATAAGGAGCTTAAGCATGGGACCGATTTGATCCTGCACTCTTGAACCTAACCTTTTTTTTGACCCCGGGGTTTCCGGGTTATTTGGTTTGGAACAAAGGAGTGATACACGGGGATGAAACGGTCCTTTTTATGGTTATGGAGTTCGCAGACCTTGTCCAACATGGCGGACGTCCTGTATATTGTCGCTTTTATTACGCTGGTACTGGATCAGACTGGATCCATCATCTTTGCGACATTAGTTCCTTTTATTCGGGTAAGCTCCCAGTTGATCAGCAGCTTGCTGGCTCCCTTGGTGATTGCCAGATTTCGACTGACCACAATATTATCGATATCGCAAGGCGGTCAGTTTCTGTTGTTTTCGTTGCTCGCATTATATGTCTCCCCATGGGTTGGCGGAACTGCCCCGGGCATTCTGTATGGAATAATCTTGGTGATTTCCTTCCTCGACGGATGGACGACACCGGCGAGGAACGCGTTGATTCCCAGGTTGGTTCAGGACGATACTTTGCTGAAAGCGAATAGTATGATCGCGGCGACGGATCAAATCATCCAGTTTGCAGGGTGGGCACTCAGCGGTGTGGTTGTGGCGAAGTTTGGTTCGTTTCCGGTTCTTGTTGCGGTTGCTGGAGCTTACGGAATCGCCATGTTGGCTACGACCCGAATCGTAGATCCGATCGGAGGGGAACCTCGAAATGCAACATCTATGGCAGCATATGGAGATAGGGGATCCAAACGGGTCATCTCTCATTGGGAAACGTTAAAAGAGGGGTGGATCACCCTATTGCGATTGCCAAGATTGCGCGCATTAACCTGCATGGAGATGACGGAACTGTTAGGCAGTTCGGTATGGTCGGGGGCATTTTTGCTTGTGTTTGTGCGCGATATTTTACACCGGGATGAATCGTGGTGGGGGTATATCAACGCCGGTTATTTTGCCGGGGCCGTATTAGGCGGAATATTGATTGTAGCTCTGGTAAACAAGCTGGAGTATCGGTTGTACCCTGCGCTATGGATCGGTATGCTTGGATATGCCGTCTTGACCTTTGCCTTTGCGCTAAACACTTCCGCTGTTTTGACGCTGGGTATTGTTCTCTTGATAGGTCCGTTTGCCGAACTAGTCGGAGTTGCCCGCCAAACGTATACGCAACGCAGCGCCGATCCGGATCAGTTGCCCAAAGTGCTGTCAGCCCAAGCCGCGTTGCAGAATTTCCTGTTTGGGATATCTCTGCTGCTCATGAGTTTCGTCGCGGAGGGGGTAGGAATTGTCTACGTTTACTTGCTGGCGGGGGGATGGAGCCTACTTTCGGTCTTCATCGGTGTACGACATCGTCAGTTATTCCATCAACCTGCACAAAACGAATCGGGATGGTATAATTAGGAAAAGATGATTCGTTTTTCAAGGAGCTGTGGAGTTGTGGATGTGACCAAGCCGAACGTCTTTATTGGATCCTCACGGGAAGCGATGGATATCGCGAACGGGATCCACGCTCAGATCAACCGATATGCCCAGGTAACTCCATGGTATGCCGGCGCATTTGAAGGCAATGATTACACGATGGAATCGCTGGAGAAGCAACTCCATAAGAATGATTTTGGGGTTTTCATCTTTGCGCCGGATGACATCGCTTTATATCGAGGGAAATTTGTTTTCATCACCCGGGACAACACGCTTTTTGAGATGGGGTTGTTTTGGGGGAGACTCGGGCGAAGGCGAGTATTTGCCATCATCCCGCAGGAGATCAGAGAGAGGGATGATCTGATCCAAGGGGAGAACGTTTCAGAATATCATCTCTTATCCGACCTTCAAGGCTTGACGTTACTGAGATATGAGGTGCGAACGGATGGGAATGAGGAGGCTGCGGTTGCCGTTGCCTGCCGTTCACTGATTAAAGCGATCCTGGCCGAAGGTGTGTACCGTGATCCCCACAATGAAATCGCGAGAATGGAAATGGAGCTGGAGCGCAAACGCCGGATCCTTCATCTTTTTTGGACCTATAATAAAAATATAACCGTCCCCGATGAACAGGATCGTTACAACGGTTTAAGCGAGGCGATTCGGACGTCGATTCTTCCTCCGCAGGGGTATCTGGTTACCGGTGCTGCGCTTTGGAAGGTGCAGGGAGATGAGGGGATTGGGCAAGTCGGCGGCAACGTAGGGAAAGGCCGATTTTTCACCTTTCAGGAGAACCAAGAGCGAGTGGAGTCCGGCCAGCAGCCGATCTACGTGTTAGATGCGTATTTAACCGCAAAATGGGCTTTCTTTAACCGGCTTGAAGTTGAACAGGTATACATCCTATGCTATCCTTTAGGTAGAGAGCATGTGCTGTCGGTTCATTTTTCCGGCAGGCATCACTTGACCGACGAGCAGTTAGGCATCATTGTATCCGATAATAATGAACTCTTACGAACCATTGATTATATCCTTGGAGGGGATTCGATATGAAGCGAGGTAACTTGAAGCTGAAGCAAGGCGCTGCCCCGGTTTCCAAGGCTTCCAAGCGTCTGTCCCCAGCGATGATGGATGCCAAGACGGCAAAAGGACGCAAGCTGCAAGCCAGCCGTTCCAAAGGCATTCTCTATATTGGACCGTCCGTCGAAGGCGGAGATAAGGAATATGTGAAGGTACTCACGGGTGACGTAGACCGTACAAAACCTTCCTTCGTTTAATCGATCAGCCGAGCAGACCCCCATGATCAGCATGGGGGTTTTCTTTTTTGCTGCAGCAAATTTACATCTTCCTTTCCCTATGCCAAAATGAAAGGAAACGTTGACCATTTCACTCTAACGAAATCATGAAGTTATGCTCAGGAGGCAAAAAGGATGCGCATCGGAATCATCGGACTCGGCGATATCGCGCAAAAAGCGTATTTGCCGGTCATTACGGCGAGGGAGGACATCGAACTCGTCTTGAGTACACGAAATCAGGAGACGCTGTCTAAGCTGGCAGCAAAATACCGCATCCCGGAAACGGTGAGCAGCGTGGACGAGCTGGTGAAATCCGGCGTGGATGCTGCATTCGTCCATTCGGCGACGGAGTCCCATCCGGCGATTGTGGAGCAACTGATTGAGAACGGAATCCACGTCTACGTGGATAAGCCTATCGCTTATCATTATGAGGAGTCTAAACGGCTCAGCGAACTAGCGGAGAAGAAAGGCGTGCTGCTCATGACCGGCTTTAACCGCCGGTTCGCCCCGATGAACGCGGCCCTGAAGGAACAGCCGGACCGCCGGCTCGTGCTGTTGCAGAAAAACCGCACCCCATCGCCCGACTATGCTCGCCGCTTCGTGTTGGACGATTATATCCATGTGGTGGATACGCTGCGGTTTTTGGCACCGGGTGAAGTCCAGAACGTTCACGTCTCGACTCGAGTGCAGGAGGGGAAGCTGTACCATGTCACGCTCCAGTTGGAAGGTGACGGCTTTACCTGCATCGGCATCATGAACCGCGATTCGGGGGCCAACGATGAAATCCTGGAGGTGATGAGCCCCGGCCAGACATGGCGGGTGGACGGACTGAACACGACGGAGCATTTTGCCGGCGGTGAAGCGAAACGATTGACCTTTAAGGACTGGGATCCGGTGTTGTACCGGCGGGGGTTTGTGCAGATCATCGATCATTTTATCCGCTGTGTTCGCGAAGGAGGGGAACCGGCCATCTCGCTGCAAGATTCGCTGGAAACCCATCGGCTGTGCGAGGAGATTGTGAAGAGCGCTGAGGCGAACGGCGCTGTGGCTTGGGAACGGCCGCTTTGAAACTTTCGGTCTCGACCAACGTAGAACAGGATAGCGAAACTACGTAGGCCGGACAGGACAACCGTTCCGGCGGTAAAGGGAGGAACCAAGGTTGTTCGAGGATCTTAACGCTCGTATGGCAGAACTCAAAGAGAAAGCCCGGAATCAGGAGAAGTGGCAACAGCGCCTCAAAAATCTCCAGCAGGAGTTGACCGGCCTGCAAGAAGAACGGAACCGTTGGCAGAAGCAGCTGGCTGCAGAGGAAGAAGATGTTCGCAAGCTGTCGACGATGTCGCTGTCAAACTTATTGGCTACCGTGCTTGGCAACAAAGCCGAGAAGCTGGATCGGGAGCAGCGGGAAGTGCTGGAAGCCAAGATGAGGTATGATGCCGCCGAAGCTGCGGTTCGCGATATGGAGCGGCAAATTGCGGATATTGAGCGCAGACTGCTCGAGCTGGGTTCTTGGAAGAACGAATATGAGCGGATTTTTCAAGCCAAAGAGCGGAAGATCCTGGAGGAAGACGGAGAGCTGCGGGAGCTGGCCGAACGCGAAGCGGTCCTCACCGTGCAGCTGAAAGAGGTGGACGAAGCGCTGCAGGCCGGACAATCCGCCCTTCACGATTTAAGCGCAGCCGAGGAAGATCTGCGTTCTGCGAAAAATTGGGGGGTGTACGATATGCTGGGCGGCGGAATGTTGTCGACACATATTAAGCACTCGCGGATTGATGAGGCGATGAGCCATCTAATGGCGGCGCGGCAAAGTCTGCAACGTTTTCAGCGGGAACTCCGTGACATCGGAGCGGACATTTCGACGCATCTGGAGATCGGGGGATTGCTGAAATTTTCCGACTATTTCTTTGACGATTTTATCTCGGATTGGCTAGTGCAGGGGCGAATCAACGTCAGCTTAGATCAAGTCCAAAACCAACTTACGGCGGTAAGCGACGTGCAACGCGAGCTGGAAACAGCCAAACATAAGCTGGAATCGGAGCGGGCCGAAACGCATCGGAAATACGTGCAAGCGGTGGAGCATTATGCTTAGCAGATAACGAGGCTCGGGAACTTTTGGGTTCCCGGGCTTTTTTCGTAATACAAAACTGGTTCGATGCAAATAGCTAAAGGAAAAACGAGAAAGGGAGTCGGACATGAAGCGGACTTGGTGGAAGGAAAGCGTCGTGTACCAAATCTATCCGATCAGCTTCAAGGATTCGAATGGGGACGGGGTGGGTGACCTGCGCGGGATCCTGTCCAAGCTGGATTATTTGCAAGATCTTGGGGTCGACGTCGTTTGGATCTGTCCGATCTATCAATCGCCTGGGCATGATAACGGCTATGATATTAGCGATTATTATAAGATCGATCCCGCATTTGGCACGATGGAGGACTTCGATGAGCTGTTGGAAGCGTTGCACGCGCGCGGAATGAAGCTAATGATGGATCTGGTGCTGAATCACACTTCGGACGAGCATCCCTGGTTCTTGGAATCTCGGAAGTCCAAGGATAATCCGAAGCGGGATTATTACATCTGGCGAAAGGGTAAAAACAGCGGCCCGCCGAACAACTGGGAGTCGTATTTCAGCGGTTCGGTTTGGGAGTATGACGAGCGTACCGATGAATATTACTTACATTTGTATTCCAAGCATCAGCCTGACTTGAACTGGGAAAATCCGTCCGTCATCCGCGAGCTGCATGACATGGTCAAGTGGTGGCTTCAAAAAGGCGTGGACGGCTTCCGGTTCGATGCCATTGCGCATATCGCCAAGGCGAAAGGACTGCCGGATGCAGACAATCCGGAGCAGAGACCGACGGTTCGGGCTTACGAGCTATTTTCGAACCTGGACGATGTACATACACTTCTGCAAAACTTGTACGATAACGTGTTGTATTACTATGACATTATGACCGTAGGCGAAACGTCGGGGCTAGGTCCGGAGCAGGCGTTGAATTATGTTGGCGATGACCGTCGTGAGCTGAATATGACGTTTCAGTTCGAGCATATGTTTCTGGATGCGGGCTCTGCGGGCAGCGGCAAATGGGACGTCGTTCCGTGGAAGCTGACGGACTTAAAGGAAGTCATCACTCGCTGGCAGACTGTGCTGCACGGGCGGGGGTGGAACGCCAATTATTTGTGCAACCATGACCAGCCGCGCTCGGTTTCCCGTTTTGGGAGCGATCAGGAACCTTACCGCATTCCGTCCGCTAAAATGCTGGGGACCTTCCTTCATATGCTGGAAGGGACGCCGTACATTTATCAAGGCGAGGAAATCGGCATGACGAACGCGGTCTTTGATTCAATTGACGATTATCGTGACGTGGAGACGCTCAACTACTATGAGGAGCAGCGAAGAAACGGTGTTCCGGAGGCGGACATCCTGCGGGCGATTCATCTAAAAAGCCGGGATAACGCCCGTACCCCCATGCAATGGGATGCCGGACCGCAAGCCGGGTTTACCACTGCCGAATCCGCCTGGATCCGGGTGAATCCCAATCACGATCGGATTAATGTCGAGGAAGCGATCCGTAACCCCGATTCGATCTACCATTACTACAAAAAGCTGATTCGCTTAAGAAAAGAACATGCCGTGATCGTCTACGGCGAATACGAGCTGCTGCTCCCCGATCATCCGCAGATATATGCGTTTACCCGGAGGTTGGAAACGAGCTGTTTGTTGGTGATCCTGAATTTTAGTTCCGAGGAGCCGGTATTCGAATGGCCTTCTGAGGCGGTGGAGCCGAAGGACATCGAACTGTTAATCTCCAACTACGCTCCACGGGAGCACGAGGATGTATTGAACTTACCGCTGCGCCCCTATGAAGCAAGGGTTTATTTGAAACGATATTGATTCAAGGGGATATCGGATGGCCTGCAGCATTTCGACGTGCTACACTGGAGATATAGCAATTGTGCAGAACTTGGAACGAATGGAGGGGTAGCCCATGAAACGGATATTGGACTGCCGGGCTTCGGATTTTCGCCAAATGGATCGCGAAGCTCTAAGGGGAGCAATTTTGGCAGCGGAAGGGCGAACGGTGATGGCGGAAACGGTGGTTACGTCCCAGCCGCTGCTGCCCGAGATCACCAATGCGGAGCTTGCCAAAGCTTTTGGCGCGGACATGATCCTGCTGAACGTCTTTGACGTGTTTCACCCGCAGATTCGCGGCATAGAGCCGCGGGATTTGTTTGCGCCGGATCGCGGCAGTGGGGAGCCCGGGCCGAGCGCGCGAAATCCGATCGCGGAGCTGCAACGATTAACGGGACTGCCAGTCGGCATCAATTTAGAGCCGGTCGACGCGTCGGCCGATGCGGTTGAAGGGCTTCACGAGCTGCCCGAAGGACGGCAGGCAACCGCTCAGAGCCTGGCCGAAGCCAAGCGGCTTGGCGTGGATTTCGTATGCCTGACAGGCAACCCGAAAACCGGAGTGACCCATGAACGCATCCTGCACGCGATCCATGTGGCAAAACGGGAATTCGGCGGTTTGATCATCGCTGGCAAAATGCATGGCGCTGGTACTCGCGGCAGCGTGCTGGACGGCGAGGCTGCGATCAAGTTCGTTGAAGCCGGCGCGGACGTCGTGCTGCTGCCAGCTCCGGGGACCGTTCCGGGCGTGCGCGAGGAGGAGCTGGCCCGGGTCATTGCGGAAGTCAAGGCGCGGGGGGCCTTGGTTTTGGCGGCGATCGGCACAAGTCAGGAAGGCGCGGACGAATCGACGGTGCGAGAGATTGCTCTCAGCGCCAAACGTGCCGGCGCCGACATTGTACACATCGGGGATGCCGGTTTCGCGGGCATGGCCATCCCAGAAAATATCCAAGCGGTATCAATCGCCATCCGCGGGCGGCGGCACACCTATGTGCGTATGGCCGCTTCGCCGTTGAGGTAACGCCTATGCGGATCGGAGTCATATCGGATACGCATATCCCGCGCCGCGGAGTGGAACTGCCCGCGAAGCTGCGGCAAACCTTCCGCACCTGCGACATGATTCTCCACCTGGGGGATTGGGTGACGATGGAGGTATATGAGCAGTTAAAAACGATAGCGCCGGTTGAGGGTGTGGCAGGAAACAATGACCCAAACGACATTATCCGTAAGTTTGGTTGGCATAAAATTCTCGAGCTGGGCGGCAGACGGATCGGACTGACGCACGGCCATCTCCCCGGCGGCGGGCACGGGGCTAAGAACAATGCGGAGCGCGTCTTTGCTGGCCAACCGGTAGACGCCGTGCTGTTTGGCCACTCGCACAAGCCTTACCTTGCGAAAAGCGGTGGCGTCTTGTGGTTTAATCCCGGGTCGCCTACCGACAAACGGCGGGAACCCAAATACAGCTTTGGCGTGCTTGAGATCACTCCCCAAGCGATCCAGGCGCAACATATTTATTTAGATGCCAAAAAGTAGATCCAAGAACATGTGGAGCTACCAATGCGAGGCCGATTTTCGGTTTTGCTTTGGATGGCTCTTTTTTATACCTATCTTGAGGCAGAAGTCCCTTAACCTGTATTGACGTATAATTGACCACCATTTAATATAGGAATCATACTTCGTGTCCATGTTGGACGAATCCTTGTCCACGGACGCTTTAATCCTTTCATCAACAAAAGCGTTAATCAGATTATGCTTTACTGCAGGGGCACTGCAGGGTCATTAATTTCATGAGAGAGAAAGGGGAAACAAAAACATGAAGAAGAAGCTTGGGATGATTCTCGCCTTGTCGCTGCTGCTGGTCGGCGTTGTTGCTTGCGGCAACAATGGCGGCAACGGAAATGCCGCAAACGGGGGGAATGCCGGGGGAACCGGAACGGAAAATTCCGCGGGTGCGGGGAATACATCGGATTCCGATAAGAAAACGTATAAAATCGCGATTTCGCAAATCGTGGAGCATCCTTCCTTGGATGCAACGCGGGAGGGCTTCCTGGACGCTTTGAAGGACGCAGGCATTGTAGAAGGGGAAAACTTGGAGCTTGATTACAACAATGCGCAGGGGGACCAAACGAACAATACGACCATCGCGCAAAAAATCGCCGGCGAGAAATATGATCTGGTGCTCGCGATCGCTACGCCGCCTGCACAAGCTGTAGCGCAGCAGGTGAAGAACTCCCCGATCCTGTTCGCGGCTGTTACTGATCCGGTTGATGCCAAATTGGTGGACAATTTGGATCATCCAGGTGGGAACATCTCCGGGGCTTCGGATACGAACCCGGAAGCGATTACGAAGCTGATGGACTTCATCGCTGAGCACTTCAAGGATGTCAAATCCGTTGGATTGGTGATCAACCAAGGGGAACCGAATGCCGTCGTTATGGCAAACCATGCAGAGAAAGCATTGGAAGCCCACGGTATCAAATTGGTGAAAGCCTCGGTAACCAATACATCGGAAGTTAAACAAGCGGCCGAATCGCTGGTTGGTCGGGTAGATGCGCTGTACATTACGCTCGATAACATGGTCGTTGAAGCCGTCAGCACCGTGATCCAGGTAGCCAACGATAACGACCTTCCTTTCTTCTCGAGTGACCGGGATACGGTCGAGAAGGGGGCTTTTGCAACGATTGGGTTCAAATATTATGACCACGGGTACCAAGTGGGACAAATGGCAGTCGACGTGCTGAAGAACGGCAAAAAGGTCGGTGACCTGAAAGTGACGGTGCCGGATAAGCTCGACTTGATCATGAACCTGAAAGCGGCAGCCGAGCAAGGGATCGAAGTGACCGATGCCATGAAGGCTCAAATTACGGATAAGGAAAACAATCTGATCGAATAGGCAGCACACGCTCCTAATTTCTTGAGGAGGTACTCATCATGTTGAACTCGCTGCTGGGGGCGCTGGAATCCGGCCTGTTGTATGCGCTTATGGCGCTCGGCGTATATATTACGTTCCGAATTCTCGACTTTCCGGACCTGACGGTGGACGGGAGCTTTACGACCGGCGGTGCGATCGCTGCGGTCA
The DNA here is from genome assembly GCF_025151705.1 of Paenibacillus sp. p3-SID1389. NCBI lineage: Bacteria > Bacillati > Bacillota > Bacilli > Caryophanales > Paenibacillaceae > Paenibacillus > Paenibacillus sp. p3-SID1389. The sequence goes on from NZ_JALXVO010000003.1 coordinate 49,644, forward strand.
TGATCGCAGGGGGAAGCTCTCCCTGGATTGCTACGGTCGTTGCTTTTTTGGGCGGCTTGGCTGCCGGTGCGATCACCGGCATCATTCATACCAAAGGACGGATTAACGGACTGCTCTCCGGGATATTAATGATGATTGCATTGTATTCCATCAATATGCGGATCATGGGCAAACCTAATGTAGGCTTGCTGGGGGAGACAACGCTGTTCAGCTCGGTTTCGCCGCTGGTGTTCATGCCGATCGTTGTTATCGCCATTAAGCTGCTGCTGGATTTGTTCTTTCGTACGGAGCTTGGCTTGGCCCTGCGGGCCACTGGCGACAATAAACGGATGATCCGCAGTTTTGGTGCCAATACGGATAACACAATTATTCTCGGGCTCAGTTTGTCCAACGGGCTAGTGGCTTTGTCCGGGGCGCTCATCGCTCAACAGTCCGGTTTCGCCGACATTTCGTCGGGGATCGGGATGATCGTGATCGGGCTGGCTTCGGTGATTATCGGGGAGGCCATCTTCGGGGCGCGGACGGTATTCTGGGCAACGCTGGCAGCGGTTCTCGGGTCCATCGTTTATCGAGTGGTTGTAGCGCTAGCGCTGCGGATCGAATGGCTGGAGCAAACGGATTTGAAGCTGATTACGGCAGTTATCGTGATCATCGCATTGGTGCTTCCGACCGCACAAAGAAACATGAAGCAGAAAGCCGTAGCTCGCCGGCGCGCCGGTGAAATTACACAAACCGCCGGGCAAAAGAGCGTAGGGGGTGGGTTCTAATGCTGAAGTTAACCCAGGTATCGAAGCTCTTTCACCCCGGCACGCCGGATGAGAAGATCGCGCTGATTGACGTCAATCTGCATCTGCGCAAAGGCGATTTCGTAACGGTCATCGGCAGCAACGGTGCGGGGAAATCCACGCTGATGAATATGATCTCCGGCGTCATCAAGCCGGATGCTGGCGAGGTTCGCCTTGGCGGCGTCGACATCAGCCATCTTCCGGAGCATCGCCGCAGCAAGTGGATTGGCCGTGTGTTTCAGGACCCGATGGCCGGTTCTGCACCGCATATGACCATCGAGGAGAACCTGGCGATGGCTTACTCTCGCGGGAAGGCGCGTGGCCTTGCGCTGGGGGTGAACGCGAAGCGCCGGGCGATGTTCCAGGAGCAGCTGCGCAGGCTGGGCATTGGATTGGAGAACCGGCTGCGCGCCAAGGTCGGTACATTGTCGGGCGGGGAACGCCAGGCGCTCAGCCTGCTGATGGCAACGTTTACCGAGCCGCAGGTGTTGCTCCTAGACGAGCATACTGCTGCACTGGACCCAGCCCGTGCTGAGCTGGTGACGAAGCTTACGCAGGAGATCGTCAGCGAATTGAAGCTGACCACGTTGATGGTCACCCACAACATGGAGCAAGCGATCCGGTTGGGTAACCGCCTCATCATGATGGATGGCGGGCGGATCATCCTTGATGTGGATGAAACGAATAAACGCGAGTTAACGATCGAACGGCTGCTAGGCGAATTCGAACGCATCAGCGGCCACAAGCTGTCCGATGATCGCGTGATGCTGGGCAGTTAAATTGCAACTATACCTGTACACAAAGCGCGAGTGCAAAGGGAGGATTCCCTTGTACTCGCGCTCTTTGTTGTCTTTTAACGAGCATCGCGCACTCGTACGCTGCTGTCCCTGCGGATGCCGTCGCGCAGCATCCAAGCGTGCAAGAACCATTCAAATACGCCCATCACAATGGTAATGGCAAGGATTTCGCCAAGAGATAACGTCCATTCCGCGTTGGCGGAAATCGCCCACAGGAAGATAAAGACGAGAAACGCATCTACAACGGTTGCGATCCCATTGTTCGTTCGCGGAAGGATGAAAAGATCCCCGAATAAATAGGCTAGAATAGACAACGCTAAGGCTGTCAGCAGCGCTGAGATGAATGAGGCGTTGCTTAAGAGCATTACCATGACGATGACGATAATTCCATTTCCAAGTAATTTGACGAGAAACTTGTCCAACCCTTTCACCTCCTTGTTTTACGCTCTAATTTCTCCTAACGGGAAAGCGGCTATACACCAAATTAACGATGTCAATCAATAGCTACGGAAAGCGGGACAACAACATGACTCAAACCACAAACTACGATTGCATGATCATTGGCGGCGGTATTGCCGGATTACAAGCCGCTATTCAGCTAGGCCGGTACTCGGTCCACAACGTACTGGTTATTGACGCGGGTTATGGAAGATCCACGTTATGCCGGCAATATCATAACCTGCTGGGGTTCCCGGAAGGTATTTCCGGGGAAGAACTGCGCAGTCGGGGGAGACGGCAAGCGGCGTCTTATGGCGTAAAGTTTGTGCAAGACACAGTAACCGAAGCGAAGAAACGGGATGAGGGATTTCAGGTAAAAACATTAAGCGGCCAAACGTATTCAGGTCGAACCCTGCTGCTGGCGACCGGTGTGCTGGACCGTTTTCCCGATGTCCCCGGTTTGGTTCCAACGCTTGGGCTAAGCGTCTATGTCTGTCCGGATTGTGATGGGTACGAAATTGAGGGGCGGAAAACGGTATTAATGGGGGCGGGGGACACCGGTGCCAAGATGGCGCTGCTGCTCATCCAGCGGACCCGCGATTTAACCTACATTAATCATGAACAGACATCTGTCGCTGCGTCGCTCCTGAAGCAAATGGAGGAACAGGGGATTCGCTACGAGGAAGGGGCCATCGCCGAAGTCCAACAATCCGAAGGCTTTATCCGCAGCGTGAAATTACAGGATGGCCGGAGCTTTACAGCAGAACGGGGATATATTGCGTTTGGCGGCAATGAGGTTCATTCTGGATTAGCCGCTCAACTTGGCGTACGCATTTCCGAGAACCGTCATGTGGAGGCCAACCCCCGCACAAAGCAGACGAACGTCCCCGGCGTGTGGGTGGCTGGGGATCTAGGACTTCATGCGGAACAGGTTAGCGTGGCCATGGGGGAAGGCTCAATTGCCGCAATTTGGATTCATAAAGCATTAAGTCCGTGCTATAATCAGTTGAACGGAGGGGATGCAGAGGATGATTCTTGAAGTAGCTCAGCTGCAAGTGAAGCCCGGAATGATTAATGATTTCGAAAGCCACTTCCGGAAGGCTTCCAAAATCATCAGCCGGGCGTCCGGTTATCTTGGACATGAGCTCCATAAATGCGTAGAGACGGAGAATAAATATATTCTGCTCGTGCGTTGGCAATCCATTTCCGCACATGAGGTAGGTTTCCGTCAATCTCCGGAATATGAGGAATGGAAAGCGCTGCTTCATCCATTCTACGATCCCATGCCTACCGTGGAACACTACGTGCAAATCAAGCATGAAACGGAGTAGGAGGAAAGAGAATGGAAGAAATCATTTGGCGGCAGCTTGAATTCGGGACGGCGATTTATCGATATTCTGAAGGTGCTCGAGGAACAGCCACAGCAAGTGAAGGCAGAGCTATGTATAACAAAATTATTCAAGGACTGTGAGCATGTACATATGACGGAACATTTCGACTATACCATTGAAGATGCAACGCTTGAGGACTTGCCGGCGATCGTGGCGATTTACAATGAAACGATCGCTGGACGCATGGTTACCGCCGATTTGGAGCCGGTGACCGTTGACGCCAGACGGAAGTGGTTTGATGAGCATTCGCCCGATTTCCGGCCGCTTTTGGTTATGAAATCCGGGGGGAAGGTCATCGCCTGGCTCAGCTTTCAGTCCTTCTATGGGCGACCGGCCTATAACGGCACGGCCGAGATCAGTATTTATATCACCGAAGCCTACCGTTCCCGCGGAATCGGAGGGATCTTGTTAAATCGATCCTTTGCGATTTGCCCTGAGATTGGTGTCCATACGCTGCTTGGGTTTGTGTTTGGTCATAACGAGCCGAGCCTTAAGCTCCTTAGTAAATTCGGCTTCGAGCGTTGGGCGCATTTGCCCCGCGTGGCCAATTTAGACGGCGTGGAACGGGATCTCGTTATTTTGGGGAAACGGGTTGTTGAGGCTTAATATGCTTTTGGGGAATGGGGATCAAATCATTTGAACGAATGGGTTAAGGAAATCACGGACTGGTTTTTGGAGACGACTCAGTTAGGCGGGTACTCCATCCTGCTTTTTACGATCCCACTTGCCGTTGTGCAGGGAGTTTTTGGTTTTTTTCCGTTTGCCACGATCGTGATGTTGCATCTCTCCCTGCTGGGGATTGCGAACGGTTTATTAGCCAGTTGGATTGCCGGTACGGCGGCAGGGATGGTTGTTTACCTGATGTGCAGATATTTTTTTGCTGATTGGTTTAACCGCAGGTGGTTGGCTAAGCTGCAAAAATACGAAAAATGGCAAAAAGGGCTGGACCGCTATGGGGTGTGGGCAGTGATCTTTCTCCGCACGATTCCGATTATGCCAAACAATCTCATTTCGTTTATGTCGGCGGTTTCGAATTTAAAGCTCCGTTCTTATGTCTGGTCCAACCTGGTTGGGAATCTGTCAAGCATTTGGCTGTTCGGGATCTTAAGCGCATCGATTGTATTTCCGGGGGTGAATCTTCAGGAGTTGATTCTCTCCTACGCCCTATTTTTGCTTGTGCTGGGCGTCGCCTTTGTCATTCGCAACCGGTTCCTATCCAAGACGAAAGAAGGCATGAGACCTTAGCATGGATCGACCGCTTTCCGGGATAAGCTACAGAGAGAATAAGATTGGATAGGGGGCGAGTCGTTTGAATACTCAGGAACAGGCTTTATCAGGAAAACCCGCGGCAGCACGGCGGAAGCTGCTGCTCAGCGCCGGGCTCAGCTGGATGTTTGATGCCATGGACGTCGGGATCATTTCGTTTATCGCTGCTGCCCTTGCGGTGGAATGGAGCTTAACGCCGCAGCAGACCGGCTTCTTTACGGCGATCAACTCCGTAGGGATGGCGTTTGGCGCAGCGATTGCCGGTTATATGGCGGACAAGTTTGGCCGCAAATCCGTGCTCCTGTGGACGCTGTTGATTTTCTCCATCGCCAGCGGTTTGTCAGCTGCCGCTACTAGCTTTGCCATGCTTTGTTTGCTTCGCTTTATTGCCGGCTTTGGACTTGGCGGGGAGCTGCCGGTCGCTTCCACACTGGTATCCGAATCGGTGTCGGTACAGGAACGCGGAAGATCCGTCGTGCTGCTGGAGAGCTTCTGGGCTGCCGGATGGATCGCTTCGGCGTTGATCTCGTATTTCGTCATCCCGGATTACGGATGGCAGGCCGCTTTTATCATCGGTGCCATACCTGCGTTATATGCGCTGTACTTGCGCAAATCAATCCAGGAGCCGGCCCGATTTAAAGCGCAGACGGGTTATCATCAAGGACGAGGGCCTTCCTTCAGCGATAGGTTTAAGTCCGTTTGGGCTTCCCCGCACCGTCGTTCGACTGTGATGCTTTGGATTTTGTGGTTTACCGTCGTCTTTTCGTATTACGGCATGTTTCTGTGGCTGCCTTCGGTGATGGTGCTGAAAGGCTTCAGTCTGGTCAAAAGCTTTGAATACGTGCTGATCATGACACTGGCACAATTACCGGGATACTTCACGGCCGCTTATTTCATTGAGAAGTTTGGGCGTAAATTTGTGCTGGTGCTGTATTTGCTGCTCACCGCAGCCAGCGCGGCCTGGTTTGGAAATGCGACTAGTGAGGGAATGCTGATTGCCGCTGGGATTTGCTTATCCTTCTTTAATCTTGGGGCATGGGGCGGCATGTACGCTTATACCCCGGAATTGTACCCGACGCGGGTGCGTTCGACCGGAGTCGGCTTGGCCGCTTCCTTTGGACGGATCGGCGGTATCATCGCTCCGTACTTGGTCGGCATGCTGGTCGCTCGCCACGTCGCCATCGGGGGAATCTTCTGGATGTTCTTCGTGACAATCGTCATTGGGGCACTGGCGGTGTTTTGGCTGGGGACCGAGACGCGGGGGAAGGAGCTGGCGGATTAAAAAACAGCAAAATTGCTGCAGATCCGCAACAATTTTGCTGTTCATCCGTTTAATTAGAAGTTGTCCAGAGAATCGCCCGGCTTCAAGGCATGACCTGTAATGCCGATACGTGCGAGATCTGCGACAAATCGTTCCCCGTCCTGGGCGATTGCATCAAACGTATTGTAATGCACAGGGACAACGTGCTTGGCGCCAATCCATTCAGCTGCGGTCAGAGCATCCTCCGGTCCCATGGTAAAATGGTCTCCAATCGGCAGGAAGGCGAGATCGACCGGGCTCCGGGAGCTGACCAATTTCATATCGCTGAACAGGGCGGTATCTCCGGCATGATATATGGTTGTTCCGTCAATATCGAGCAGGATCCCTGCCGCCACGCCAAGATATACATTTACGCCGTTTTGGTTGACGGACGAGCTGTGCAGCGCAGGCACCCATTTTAATTTACCGAACGGGAACGTGCGGGAGCCGCCAAGGTTCATGCCGACCGTTTGCAGTCCGCTGCCAGCAAAATAATCGGCCAGCTCGACAATGGCGATAATCGGCGCGTTGTTTCGCCGGGCGATGCTTTCCGCATCTGCGATGTGATCGGAATGACCATGGGTCAGAAGCACGTAATCGACTTGAATGTCATCGGCTGAGGCTGCGGCCGCCGGATTCCCGGTGAGAAATGGATCGATGATCAAACGATGCTTCCCTGTGTCCACCAGGATGCAGGAATGTCCCAAATAAGTAACTTTCATAGCAATCACCTCATGTGGAAATATATCCTTCTCGTTTATTATAGCTGCCTTGGACAAGCAAGTCACATCTTGCGGGAGGCGGTGCTGCATAAACGCAAGGAAATCCCATATGATTGTGATTGGGATGGGGCGGCTTGAGCAGGCTCGCGAATGAGGTCTGATCCAGTAAGGACCTTGCGCAAAAAAAGGAGGAGATTGATGTGAAAATCGAAGTGTGGTCGGACTTTGGCTGTCCGTTTTGCTACATCGGCAAGCGTCGCCTGGAAAGGGCGTTGGAATTATTTGGTCATCGGGATGAGATCGAAATCGTTTACCGCAGCTTTGAACTGGATCCGGGTGCCCCTAAGGATACGGAGTCGAGCATCCATGAATTGTTAGCGGTGAAATACGGCCTCAGCCTGGAGCAGGCGCAGGAATCAAACCGCAATGTTGCGCAGCAGGCTCAAACGGAAGGGTTAACGTATAACTTTGATACGATCATTCCTACAAATACGTTTGATGCTCATCGATTAGCGCATTATGCCGGAGAGCAGGGCAAGGCGAAGGAGATGACGGAGCGGTTGTTCCGGGCTTATTTTACGGATTCGCTGCATATCGGGGACCGGGAAACACTGGTTCGTTTGGCGGAAGAGGTTGGCTTGGAAGGCACAGCCGTCCGGGAAGTGCTGGAGCAAAATACGTATGCCGACGCTGTCCGCGAGGATGAGAACGAAGCAAGAAGACTTGGGATTCGCGGCGTACCGTTCTTTGTGCTGCGCGGTAAGTATGCGGTGTCGGGGGCACAGCCGTTGGAAATTTTTCAAGGGGCATTGTTACGAGCATGGGAAGATCGGTCTTAATATCGATTTAGAAAATAAGAAAATGCAAAAAACGCTGATCCCTAAGGATCAGCGTCTCGTTCTGCGAACAAAATAAAAAAATAAATTAATTGTTGTATAAACTAATGAACTGTGGTAAAATGACGGATAGCCAATCACAAAAAACTCACGCAATAATCTCCTCAATAATAGCATAAAATCAATCATTTGTCAAATGGATTTACGGTTTTAGAGATATAGAGTGGTTTTCGCATTTAATTTTTAGGGTGGGGGTCTGGAAGATGACAGAGGACTTGAAGAATAATGAATTGGATTACACCGATGATCTGACGTTACCGCCAGGAATTAAAATCGATGACCCGGTCAGAATGTATCTGAAGGAAATCGGGCGCGTGCCTCTGTTATCCGCAGAGGAGGAAATCGAGCTTGCGCAGCGCATCGAGAACGGGGATGAGGAAGCGAAGCGCCGATTGGCTGAAGCGAATCTCAGATTGGTGGTCAGCATTGCCCGTCGTTATGTTGGGCGCGGGATGGTTTTCCTGGACCTGATTCAAGAGGGCAATATGGGCCTGATCAAAGCGGTGGAGAAGTTCGATTATTCGAAAGGGTTCAAGTTCAGTACTTACGCCACCTGGTGGATTCGTCAAGCGATTACCCGTGCGATAGCAGACCAAGCCCGAACGATCCGAATACCGGTGCATATGGTGGAAACCATTAATAAACTGATCCGTGTCTCCCGGCAGTTGCTTCAGGAGATCGGACGCGAGCCGACTCCGGAGGAGATTGCGAAGGAGATGGATTTGACGCCGGATAAGGTGCGGGAGATTATGAAAATCGCTCAGGAACCGGTATCGTTGGAAACGCCGATCGGGGAAGAGAACGATTCGAACCTCGGCGATTTTATCGAAGATCACGATGCTCCGGCTCCGGCAGAAGCTGCGGCCTATGAATTATTGAAGGAGCAGCTGGAAGAAGTGTTGGATACACTGACCGAGCGTGAGGAAAATGTCCTTCGGCTGCGTTTTGGTATGGATGACGGCCGGACGCGGACATTGGAAGAGGTTGGCAAGGAGTTTGGTGTTACGCGCGAACGGATTCGCCAGATCGAAGCCAAAGCGCTGCGCAAACTTCGGCATCCAAGCCGCAGCAAGCGGCTGAAAGATTTTATGGAATAACATGGTAAGCTCCCTAAGGGTTCCCTTAGGGAGCTTTTTTTAAAGATATCAGGATTGGCATCCTGATATCGCAAGAAAAATTTCCTCTAAACGCGGTCTGTCTACTTTGAATGTACGTCGATAGACGTTTTTCTTATGTGGTCCTCCGACGGAGCGGGCGGGGAGACGCCGTAATCGGACGGAGGGATTGGACCAGCTTCGCCGGCAACGGCCGGATGCACATAAATTTCTTACTGTTGCCCCGCCCGGATCGAAGCAGCCGCCCTGAACCGGGCTTTGCTACCCGCGCGCCAAACACCTGCATAAACCATTCAATGGGATAGGAGATGGACAGCAATCCGTTTTCGGATCCGGCAAAATTCACCGCAGTCGCAAGATTGCCTTTCCTCGTCAGCCACACCGAGCCGGAATCGCCTTCCAAGGAAACGGGGCGTTTGCCACGGATCACGCTTTGGTTCTTGAAGGTAATCATCCCTAAATTGCCGTAATCCCCGTAATCGACCTGCACATCGGTATGGATTGATTCCACCGTACCGGTTACAACCCCTGTCGTGCGACCCACCTTCTTAAGTCGATCACCGATTTTATAGGATCGCACATGGCCCGGGACGATCCCAAAGACAGCATAGGCTGGCTTCAGCAAAGAACGTCTCAAAGGTTTGGCGGTAGCTGCGTCGATATAATTTGCCCGTTTCCGGCTCAGCTTGACGAAACGGTCCAGCTGACCGATGCGGTCCTTAGCGATAGTCCCTCCATCAGCACCTCCCGGTTGCAGCGTGGCAGAGAATCGCCGGGTATTATTATCGACGAGGACGTGGTTGTTGCTAAGGATCAAGCGTTGGCATCCGGAAGCATCTCCGCTGACGATCAAACCAACCGTGCCGGAGGAGTCCGATGTGCCAACGCTGTAGCCGGCCATAACCGGGCGAATTCGGCGCGTGAACCTGCCGCCGTTCCCATTACCGGCCCGTTTGCAGAACCTAGGGGAACGGACGATACGAAACGGCACGCCAGCCCGAGGCTTTAGATAACGAGGTAATGCTGTGGTGCGGGTTGACTTGTTTTGTTTGGCGGCAGCGGCTGTGGTCAGGGGATTGGCATATACGATGATCGCTGCGCCGCGTTTGGGGCGTTTCGGGTCCCGCAAGCCGACGCCAACGCCATGGACTCCCTTCATCTTCAGCATCTTCCCGGCAATGCGCTGTTTCAGCAAATAAGCTCTACGAAAACTGGCCAATAGATATCACCTTTTCTCGCATATTCGCGGATTTGCTGCATTATATGCTGGCGCCGGGACGCTTGATCGTTATACGGGCCGATGCCTTTGTAATGGAGGGAGCGTTAAGTTGAGACAAGCCAGCTTCCCAACCATGCGCAAGCCGCGCCGAGCAAAGCCGAGGTCAGCACATATACGGCCGCCTTTTGTTTTTGCCCCTTGTTAATTAAGGTGATCGTTTCATATCCAAAGGTGGAGAACGTCGTGTAGGCACCGCAAAATCCAGTCCCCAGCATCAACCAGCCCCAGTCAGGGATAGCCTGCCGTGTGTGGAGTCCGGCTAGGACGCCAAGCAGGAGGCTGCCGCTGAGATTGATTACCCACGTTCCCCAAGGAAATTGCGAGCCGCGAGGGGCGGTTTGGGATGAGATCCATTGTCCTAAATAGTAACGAAGGAGCGTGCCGAGAATCCCGCCAAGTCCCACGATGCCGATCATGCGGAGTCCCCTGCCTTAGGAGCCTGTTGTTTTTGACCTAAGCGGACTCCAGCCCAAGCCATCAGAAGACCGCCGATCAAGCTGGTCAACAGATAGGCGACTGCCGCAGCCAGATGTCCGGTATGTATCGCATCAACGGTCTGGACCGTGAAGGTGGAGAACGTCGTAAATGCACCGGCAAATCCCGTACCTGCCCCGATGCGTATACTGGGATGGATCTTTCGCAGGGCAGCGACGGTAAACAACCAGCCGAGAAATAAGCAACCGGCCCAGTTGATGAGCAGGATCGAAAGTGGAAAAGTTCCAATGTTTGGAATCCAGAGGGACAGTCCGTACCGGAGCAGGGTTCCGAGTAAGCCACCCACAATTAATGCAAGGATGTTCAATGTGCTCTACCTCCTGAAAAAATAGACAGACTCCTACCAGAGAGTCTGGTAGGAGTCATCAGCTCAAACGAGCGGTTTAGGCGAACTCCATCGCCTTATTGCGTTGTCATTGGCAACATTTTATGCTATGAGGGGACAACTCGTCAATACAGATTACGTGATAATCGTAATGGTGGGCGCCGAAATTGTTGGCGGGGTTGTAATTGTGGAAACGACGTTGCTGAAGCTGCCCACTTCAATCTGAACGGGAACACCTGCGATCAAATCCACGGTGTCGAGCACGAGGCTGGCCGTGGTCAGCGTTGACAACGAGGATTGTTGAAGTACGCCGTTAATGTAAACGTTGAAATAATCGGTACCGGTGAGCTCAGGCAGTTCCGTGATCGGTGCGTCGGCATCGTCGACGAAGCTGGCGGCAGGAATGGTCGTTTCGGTAGCGCCGATCATGTCGGCTGTTAACGTGGCGAAGTAACGGGTGACTGTCGGCGTTACTACGGTTGTAACTTCACCTCCAGAGGCGACTGGAGCCGATGCTACTGCCGTAAATACGGGTTTAATTACAGGCATCTATCATCACCTCCTAATCTTTGAGGGTATCGAGAGTGTCCGATACATCATATATAATGATGCAACTTTGTTAAGTGACAGGGCTGACAACCTCCGTTGAATGTGGATTTTTTGGACGGCGGGGGAAGCCAATTGCCCAAGCGCCAAAGACGGGTTATTCATAGGATAGGTAAGTAAGAGTTGAAGAGCCATCTGGCCAGGGGGAAGCGGTGAATGGGAGCGGCAAGAGGTGCGCGCAAAAAGGCAACGCGCATGAACAAACGGCGGTATCAAGCCCATAAGGTAAAGCACTGCCAGACATGCTCGCGTCAGCGGCGCCGGAAGCGGGTCGTGCATGCACTGCGGCTTCGTTATCTGCGAGCGGCACGGCTCCTGCACCGCTACCGCCGGTTACTTCGGCAGTATGAGCGCTTGGTACGCGCGAAGAATCTTATGCCGTTTCCTGGTGGAGTTGCGGAGGATCTGGCCGAAATGCGGGGAGCAACTGGAGCGTTGGGACCCGCAGGACCGCAGGGCGCTCCGGGAAGTGCCGGTCCGATGGGACCGCCAGGGCCGCAGGGCGAGCCAGGAGCAGCCGGGCCAATGGGGCTAACAGGTCCACAAGGCGAGCGGGGAAAGCCCGGACCACCAGGACTGCCTGCAGGCGATATTCGGGTTACCTCTACAGTTTTCCGTTACTTTTTTGCGCCGCTTGCCGATTTGACCGGGACCGTTCACATCCCTGCCAATCAATTTACGGATGACGAGGGGGAAACGCCTGCGGTTTTTGCCGGGATCGGTGGAGGGTCCTATACCAACTTATTTATCAATGGCATGCTGCAGGAAGGCAGATTGTTTGTACTGGAGCCGGAGTCTTTGACGTTGTTGCTGGGGCAGGATATGATAGGGGCAGGCACGCCGATTATAGTGGAAAACGTGCGAATCACCGCCAAAGCCACGTCCTGAACTAGGAAAATGCGAAGCAGCATGAAAATTCGTCGTGGCAGGGGGCAGGGCCTTGTCACGGTCTGTTTGATAGAGTAGGAGGATTGGTATGAAAATTAATGGCATTAATCATTTCTGTTTCTCCGTATCGGATTTGGATCGATCCATGGCGTTCTATGAGCAGGTCTTTGGAGCGACTCCCCTGGTGAAAGGACATAAGCTTGCCTATTTCGACCTGAACGGGCTGTGGATCGCCTTAAATCAGGAAGACATTCCGCGGGACAAGCAGCATCGTACATATACGCATATCGCTTTTTCGATCGATGAGGGGGATTTCGAGGCCTTTCAGAACCGGCTCCGGGAATTAAACGTTGAAGTGCTGCCAGGGCGTGAAAGAGATCAGCGCGACAAAAAGTCGATTTATTTTCTGGACCCGGACGGGCATATGTTCGAATTCCATACCGGAACGTTACAAGACCGACTGGATTACTATAAAGCGGACAAAGACCACATGATCTTTTATTAACCGCGATTCATTGATAGAATAAGACAGTAACTAAAATTTAAATGAAGTAGGTCACCATGAAAAAATTCAAAAAGTTTTATATCGAAACGACCAGCATCTGCAACCTGGCCTGCAGCTTCTGTCCGCCGACCCATCGCCAGGCGCAGTTTATCAAAGTTGAGGACTTCCGCAAGATTCTGGACGACATCAAGCCGCATACGGACTATATTTATTTTCATGTCAAAGGCGAGCCACTGCTGCACCCCAAGATCGACCAGTTGCTTGACATTAGCCACGAAAAAGGGTTTAAGGTCAACATCACCACGAACGGCACGCTGCTCCCCAAGGTGCGTCATAAGCTGCTCGGCAAGCCGGCGCTGCGGCAGATGAATTTTTCGTTGCACAGCTTCGACGGACATGAAGGTTCGACCGACCGGGAAGGGTATTTGCGGAACGTGTTGTCCTTCGTCCGTGAGGCAGTAGCTGCGTCCGATTTGATCGTTTCGTTCCGCCTGTGGAATTTGACCCAGGATAACGAGACGAACCTGCAACGGATGCGTAACCGGGAGACGCTTGCCATCATTGAGCAAGAATTCAACCTAGATTATCGGATCGAGGAGAAGGTCACACCCGGAAGCGGGGTTAAATTAGCCGAGCGGATTTACTTGAACCAAGATTACGAATTCGATTGGCCGGATTTGCGGGCTCCGGAGGACGATGGCAAAGGCTTCTGCCATGCGCTGCGCAACCAGGCCGGAATTCTCGTGGACGGCACGGTTATTCCTTGCTGTCTGGATGGGGAAGGGATCATCAATCTTGGGAATGTGTATCAAACGCCATTTTCGGAGATTGTGGAAGGAGAGCGAGCGAACCGCTTGTACGAAGGCTTCTCCCGGCGCGAAGCCGTCGAGGAGCTATGCAGGAAGTGCGGGTATCGCAAACGGTTTGGGGGAGGGGCGTAAAGTTGCACCCAACAAAAGAAAGAAGGAGTCGAGATTCGGCTCCTTCTTTGTTTTTTGATGGATTCTTTACACTCACCAGCTGGCATTCAGCTTGGCCGGATCGATCTTCGGCACCAAGCCTTCGGCGGCCGCCCGGTCCAGCAAACCGCGGATGGCCGCGTATCCGTCCTCACCTAAATCCGCTGTATATTGGTTCACGTACAGTCCGATATGCGCTTTCTGCACCTCGGGCGACATTTCCTGCGCATGGCTCATCACATACTTCGCCGAAGATTCCGGATGCGCCCAGGCGTATTCCACGGATTCCCGTGTCCAGCGGGCAATTGCGGCCAGATCCAGCGACCGGCGGGCGATGATTGCACCGAGGGGAATCGGCAAGCCCGTATCGGATTCCCACCAGTTGCCCAGGTCTTGAAGCAGGTGCAGTCCGTAATTTTGATAAGTAAAACGTGCTTCATGGATCACCAGACCCGCATCCAATTCGCCGCGTTGAACGGCGGGCATAATCTCGTCGAACGGCATGACGACGATCTCGCCGACGCCGCCGGGAACATGCTTTGCTGCCCAGAGCCGAAACAGCAGGTACGCGGTGGATCGTTCGCTTGGAACCGCAACGCGGCGGCCCGACAGGTCGGAAGGCGAGCATGCCTTCGCCGTTAATACGAGCGGCCCGCAGCCGCGGCCCAGCGCTCCGCCGCACGGGAGCAGTGCGTACTCGTCCAGCACCCAAGGGAGAGCCGCGTAGGAAATTTTCAGCACCTCAGGTCCGGTGCCGGAAGCCGCCCAACCGTTCGTAATATCAATATCCGCATAGGTGACATCGAGCTCAGGAGCTCCCGGGATTAACCCGTGGACCCAGGCGTGGAACACAAAGGTATCGTTAGGACAAGGCGAAAAAGCGATTTTCATGATTGCAGCACCTCCGGTAGTTTAGCACAAGCTTGCTCTAAAGCTTGCAGAGCATCGCCGATTTTCCACAGTTCCCGTTGCCTTGGACCTACGGCGTTAGAGATGGCGCGCAGTTCCAGCACGGGAACGCCGAACTGGCGGGCGGCTTCGGCCACGCCAAAGCCTTCCATCGCTTCGGCGCCAGCGCCGGGGTAACGCTGGGCAAGCCGGCGTGCCGTTTCCGCCGTCCCTGTGACGGTGGATAACGTCAGGATCGGGCCGTGGTGGACCGGCAGCCCGGCCTCCCGCAGCGCCGCAGCCCAGCGAGCCGCCAGCTCGTCCGCCACGGCGATTCGGGGCGAGCCGAAGCCCAGCTCGTCCACGCTGGCGAAGCCGTCCGGCGTCTCCGCACCGAGGTCGGCGGCGATAATTTCGCTCGCGACGACCAGCGAGCCAACGCCGGCGACCTCGGTGAATCCGCCGCCGATCCCGGCGCTGAGGACGAGGCTGTACGGGCCGCCGGCGGTTTGGCCGGCGCGAGCCAGCGCGGCCGCTGTCGCCGCTGCCGCCGACGCCGGGCCAACTCCCGCCAGCTGCACATCAGTGCCTTCATAGCCGGCGAGTCCGCGCAGGACGGCCTGCTGTTCGGCTTCTACCGCCGTCATGATCAAAATTTGGGGATGAGGACGATTTAGCATCTATCAAGAACAACTCCTTGGTCCGTGGACAAATTCACTCTTCAAATTATAAAACTCTGCTTCGGGAAAACCAAGTCAGGTTTTGATCATAACCAGCCAGGCCAATGCCAAGCAAAAAGACCCGCCTTCGCCAATCGCGAAAACGGGCCTCCAACACTGGTCCGTTTTAAGCTCTTTGGTATTGAACCGGGCGCTCTAACGTCGTGTTCAGGGCTTTGGCAGCCTCGTACGCCCAATAAGGGTTGCGAAGCAGCTCGCGGCCTAACAGCACCAGATCTGCCCGCCCGTTGCCGAGAATTTCTTCCGCATGGGAAGGGTCCGTGATTAAACCAACGGCACCGGTGGCAACCTCAGCTTGGCGGCGGATTTGTTCCGCCAGGTTCACTTGATATCCCGGGAACGTTTGAATTTGTGCCGGAACCAACCCGCCAGAGCTGCAGTCAATCAGATCCACGCCTTGCGCTTTCATTCGGCGGGCATAGTTGATATATTGCTCCAGCGAATTGCCCTGCGGATCGTATTCATTCGCCGAGATCCGGACGAACAGCGGACCGGACCAAACCGAATTTACTGCCTCGATCACTTCGCTCAACAACCGGTAACGGTTATCGGCGTTTCCGCCGTATTCGTCTTCCCGATGGTTGGTCACCGGAGAAAGGAATTCGTTCAGCAAATACCCATGGGCCCCATGGATCTCAATGACGTCAAAACCGGCCTCCTTCGCGCGGCGTGCCCCGTCGCGGAAACCTTCCACAATCCGCCGGATATCCTCGGCATCCGCGGCCTTAGGCGTTTTTTTCTCCGGAAACGGAATGGCAGACGGCGCTAGAATCGTTTCCTCGAGCTCCGCTTTCCGTCCAGCATGGGCGAGTTGAATCCCAATTTTGGCGCCGTTACGATGCACAAGGTCAACGAGCTCCTTCAATCCGGAGATGTGTTCATCGCTCCAGATGCCAAGATCTCGATACGAAATCCGTCCTTCTGGTAAGACGGCCGTCGCTTCGACAAGGATCAAGCCAACGCCGCCAACGGCGCGGGACGCGTAGTGAACCCGGTGCCAATCCTCGACTTTTCCGTCTCGGTTGTGGGAAGAATATTGGCACATGGGGGACATAACAATCCGGTTTTTAAACGTAACCTGTTTGATCGTATACGGGGTAAATAGTTGGGCGCTCATTCTCTATCACTCCTTCTCTTGCTTTTAGAATGTTATGGAATAAACCTCTGTCAATATCCATGTTAGTCGATCGGATTACAACTTACAAGTACGCACAAAATTGTTCTATAGTATAGTTTTGTATACTTAAAATTATCGGTACTTCTTGACCCTGCAGCAGGAATCGGTTAAGATAGCTATCGAATTGTTCCCTAGGGTTCCGCGGCGGATACACCGGCCGGACTGGTCCAAGAGGGAACGCGCGGCACTTATCATGTCGTGGACACGGAGGGACAAAAGCCCGGGAGATATCGTTTGTTGATATCTTTCGGGTTTTATTTTTTGCATAAAGGAGTGAGTCATGCAGCATGAAACGTGATTGGGGGTGGGTCGGCGTTGCCGGCTTATTTGAGATTGGATGGGTGATCGGCTTGAAGCACGCCGGGGATGCGCTCGGCTGGGGAGCGACGGCGGTTTGTATCGTGATGAGCATGTACTTACTGATCTTATCCGGACGGCGGCTTCCGATTGGCACGGTCTATGCCGTATTCACGGGCATCGGCACGGCAGGTACGGTGATCGCGGAGATGGCGTTGTTTGGGGAACCGTTCCGCTGGGCTAAGCTGCTGCTCATTTTGCTGTTGCTGGTCGGCGTTATCGGCTTGAAGCTGGTGACCGATAGAGAGAAGCAGACGGAAGGGGGAGCTTAACCGATGGATTGGATACTGCTTGTTTTTGCCGGATTTGGCGAGGTGCTGGGCGTGATCGGGATTAACAAAAGCAACACCCGTAAGAGCCTAGGTGCGTATGCCTGGATGGCCGGCGGTTTTTTGCTCAGCTTCCTGTTTCTGACCTTGGCGATGCGAACCATTTCCATGGGGACGGCGTATGCGGTGTGGACGGGAATCGGTACAGCGGGAAGCGCGATCGCCGGGATGCTGCTCTATGGCGAATCCCGCGAGTGGCGGAGGCTGCTGTTTATTGCCTTTATTTTAGGCGCAGCCGTGGGTTTAAAGCTCATCAGCGAGTAAACGGAAGCTGCTTCGGGATGGGTTGGATTTACGTCTATTGGGGGCATATTAAGGGAGGTTCCATTCACACAGATGGTGATCGAAGGGTTGCAGAAGCAGTTTGCCTTATACGCCGAGAACTTCCCGGTTTGGGCGCAGCAAAACGGCATGTTACAATATGTCGTTTGGACAGCCCTGTCGGACGAAGGCGTAGGCGCTTCGATCCAGCATTATAACCCTTTAATCGACGAGGAAATGCGGAAGGAATGGGGCGTACCGGAAAGCTGGAAGCTAATTGCGCAAATGCCGTTTGGCAACATTGAGGCTCCGGCTGGCGACAAGGAGTTTGGGCCGATTGACAACCGAATGAAGGTTAATTAATACAAAAAGCGTTTGGCTCAACAGCCAGACGCTTTTTTTAGGGGACTCACCCCGCTGTGGAGGTCAGCCAGATGTCCTTAAAGTCCATCCAGCCGAGGTTGTTGATCGCAACACCGCGGATGGAAGGGTGGACATACGTGTTCAACATGCTGTGCACAAGAAAAGTAACCTGCGCTTCATCCTGCAGGCGATTTTCGATTTGCTGCAGCAACACCCGCCGTTTCTCCGGACTTCTGGACGCAAAAACTTCATCCACCATGCCGAACACCCAGCGGCTTAATTCCGGCGGCATATGCAAACGGATGTAGCTGTCTTCCTGCAAGAAGCTTTCCAACTCGCACACCTCATCCTCGGCGAAGACGAGGTATAACAGGACGGCATCGGCTTCCAGGGCAGCCGTTCTTGCCATATCACCTTTTTCATAATTCACAACCTCAACCGGAATTCCGATCGTATCGCATTGGAGTTTGATCCATTCGGCTTCCTCTCTATCGAGATAATGGGCTGCCAAGCGGATCGGCTCGCCGATATAACCTATTTCCTCCAGCAGTTGCCTTGCGGCGGCCGGATCGTGCCGATGAACCCCCAGCGTGGTTTCCTCGGTTGGCTGGAAGCTGCGTGCCGGATATCCGGATTTCCCCGTAGTTCGGATCAACCCAGGGCGGTCAATCACCAGGTTAATCGCCTGCCGAAACGCCAGCGATTGCTGCGGTCCAAGTCGGTTACGATTCCAGGAAATTAAGCTGCAGCCCCGTCTTAAGGTCTGGATTCGATTCCAATCGTCCCCGGCTTGGGCGGGAACCCGTGAATCGTTGACGATCAGTTGCTCCCATCTCAACTTGGAGGAATTCGGAATATCGTCGGGCAGAAAGACCAGGGTAACGCCGTCCAAATAAGGTCGACCGAGAAAATAACCCGCATGTACCTCAAGCTCCATCCGGTTCAAGCTCCAATGGGTAAGCCGGAACGGGCCAGTGCCGCTTGGAAACTGCCAAAATGCCGTTTCGTCCTTACTGAGTAAATCGGCAGGAAGGATGGAAGCACATGAGGAGCAGAACAGGCGGGGGAGCAGCCAATTTGGTTGATGCAACTGGAACACAACGGTTCGCGCATCCAGCGCCTCGATCCGGTCTACGCTCGACACCAACCAGCGGTTGGTTGAGACTTCCCGCAGCCGAGAAAAGGTGAAAACGACGTCCTCGGCGGTGAGCTCTTTTCCATGATGAAAACGCACGCCTTTACGCAAATGGAACGTCCACGCCGTACCGGTCTCATCATGATCCCAATGATGGGCGATCATGCCGGTCACTTGACCCTTCGTCTGATCGTATTGCACCAGCCGATCGAAGATTTGCCGAACGAGATGGGAATCCAAGTCGTAAATCAGCTTGGCCGGATCTAACGTAAGCGGAGCTTTATACACCGGCAGGCGGAAGATGTCCCGGCAGCTTTGACCTGCGGCGAGCTGTCGTTCCGCTCCAAACTGGTCATTCAGCCACTGAATGAACCGTTCCCGCGCATGGATATCGCCTTCGTACTGATGAAGGAATTCGAAGGCCAAGCGGTATTCCCCTTTTTCCGCTAGCCTTTGGGCCAGGTCGATCAAGAAATTTTCCCGGTTCACCCGAAATACCAAACGGGAACGATGCCCGCGCCCTCGGCCCGGCGACCAGTCGATCAGACCTTCCTCCTGCAGCTTGCGGATCACCAGCTTGGCGTTCCGCTCCGTACAATGAAACAGCTTCGTTAAATCCTCCAGCGCGACCTCAACTTCGCGAGGCTCTGCCGAATCGCCGCTTCCCTCCGCATAATGATTCAGCAGCGCCAAATAACGCTCTGCGGTTAACACGATCACACACCTCCATGCCCCCGTCCTCCTTGCAAACGCAAAAGGGGAAATGACTTTGGAATAGTATACTCTTTTTCTTCCTGCTTTTGAAGCAGATAATGGAAATAAGCAGAGGGGCGGTCGTTACCAGCCCCGGAAGCAAGGAGGTTATCCCATGAATTATCAAGATTTTTACGTGAGAGAACGGGAGATTAAGGAATTCCATCAGTTGTTAAAAAGACCCGGCAACCCTAACTGCTTTGAAGGGATGACCGTTCCCAAGCGATCGGTGAAAAAACGGAAAAGAGCGAACGGCATGGGTAAGGTACTGCGGTCGATCCTGAATATGTTTTATTGATTCCTTACGAGGAAAATGCCCGCATCACGTGATGCAGGCATTTTTTTTTATATTAGGAGGTCTGTTCAGCGAGGACTTCTTTAAATTGCTCGGTTAACAAGGGAACGATTTCGAACAGATCGCCAACGATGCCGTAGTCGGCTACCTTGAAGATCGGCGCTTCAGGGTCTTTGTTAATGGCAATGATGATCCGCGATTGGCTCATGCCGGCCAGATGCTGAATCGCGCCGCTAATCCCGCAGGCGATATAAATTTCCGGTGTGACGACCTTTCCGGTTTGGCCGATTTGCAGCGCATAGTCGCAGTACCCGGCATCACACGCACCGCGCGAAGCGCCGACGGCGCCGCCGAGGGTGTCCGCCAGTTCTTCCAGCACTTTAAAGCCGTCGGCGCTTTTCACGCCGCGTCCTCCGGATACGACGATCTTCGCTTCGGTGAGATCGACCTTGCCGGACACTTTGCGCACCACATCCTTGAGGATCGTGTGCAGCGTTGCAGGCGGGGTAAACTCCAACGGAACGAGCGTCCCTGAGGCAGCGGCTGGGGCTGCAGGGGGGAAGTTGTTTGGACGGATGGTCACGATGCCGCTGCCGTCTGCCAGTTCTTTTTGCTCAAAGGCTTTCCCGGCATAAATTGGACGCGTAAATACAACACTGTCGCCGTCCTTGGTGAGGGCGGTAACGTCAGAAATTTGCCCGCAATCAAGCCAGGCAGCCAGCTGAGGTGCGAGATCGCGGCCGATGGCTGTATGTCCAAGCAGGATGAGTCTCGGTTCGTCCGGCAGCACGGCCAGGGCTTGCAGTATCGCTTCAAAGGCCAGCTCCGGCTGATAAGCATGGAGTTCGGTATGATCCAAGACCAGCACCTGGCCCTCCACATGACGGCTCAGCTCGGCTGCGGCATCATCCAGCTGATGACCCAGCAGCACCGCCGCAAGCCGGTCGCTTTCGCCCTGCAGCGCATTCGCGACGTGAAGCGCTTCCAAAGAGACTTGGCGAAGCTTACCATCCTTCGTTTCGACGATCACCACGTACGTTTTGCTCATGATTAACGCCTCCTTCGGGTTAAATGACTTTCGCTTCAGAGCGCAGCAGTCGAACCAATTCCGCTGCCTGTTCGCTAGGTGCACCGGCGAGCAGCTTGCCAGCTTGGCGGGCCGGCGGCAGGGAGAGGCCAAGCCGTCGTGTTTTGGGGGCGATGTCGGTTTCGTTCAGTCCAAGATCGGAGAGGGCCAATTCGCGGAACGGTTTCTTCTTTGCTCTCATAATTCCGGGGAGCGACGGATAGCGTGGTTCGTTTAAGCCTTGCTGGGCCGTGAAAACAGCGGGTAACGCCACCTCCAATGTTTCAGCGTCGCCTTCCGCATCCCGTACGGCGGTTGCCCGATCTCCGTTTACGGTCAGCTTCGTAATCGACGAGACGTGGGGGAGCGAGAGCAGCTTGGCAAGCCGCACGGCGACTTGACCGGCTCCGTTGTCCACGGAGAAGTTGCCGCCCAGGATAAGGTCATAGTTCAGCGTTTGCAGGTAGGCGGCGAGCAGGCGGGAGATGCCGTATTCGTCCGTATCGATCGTCTCTGTGGCGATCCGTACCGCTTCATCAGCGCCCATCGCCAGGGCGGTGCGCAGCGCTTCGGCCGCTCTTTCCGGCCCTGCCGACACGACCGTCACCGTGCCGCCATGGGCTTCCTTCAGGCGCAGCGCTTCCTCAACCGCATATTCGTCGTAAGGGTTAATGACGAACTTAACGCCGTCCTCACCAATCTTACCATCGGTGATGACGATTTTTTCCTCCGTATCGAAGGTTTGTTTCAGGATTACAACGACATGCATGCGGGCCAACTCCTTTCAAGAATGTTCTGCTTCAAGTTCATGCTAACGCTTGCCAGCGCACTTATTTGGGCGATAAGGAGTGAATTTCACTTCTAACGCTGATCAGTAACGCTAATGGCACGATTTGAGGGGGATATTCCTCAAAAACCAGCAAATAAGCGCTGTGACAAGCGTTATATGATGCAGATTCCGATTTTGCCTCTGATAAGGTCGATCACAAGCGTTAGCGCAGAGCCGATAGGTGGGGTGTTGCTCAGAAATAAGGGCTCACTTCTTCATCGCACGCAGGAAAAAGTCCACCGTGTTCTCCACTTGAGCGGATAGAGAGTACTTCATACCAGAGATCAGCCAGGAGGTCACGACCTCGTCCAAGGCTCCAAAGATCAGCTGACGGGATAGCTTGGTGTCCAGGTTGGCGCGAAACGAGCCTTCCTCGATCCCTCTCTTCAAGATATGCTCGATGAGCGTGATGTAGGGCTTCACCGCAAGGCCGATTGCCTTGCGCAGTTCGAGGGAGCTTTGCCGCAGCTCGATTTGCGTCACGTACGCAAAATTTACGTTCTGCTCCAGATGGGTGAAGTGAATTTCGCACACTTTACGCAGCGCTTCTTCGGCTGTGCTCGTTTCACGGATGTTCTGATGGAACAGATCAACAAGCTTGCCCAGCCGATCCTGGAAGAGGGAGATCAGGATATCCTCTTTATTTTTGAAATATAAATAAATTGTGCCGTCTGCGACTCCAGCCTCTTTGGCGATTTTTGAGACCTGGGAGCCGTGGAACCCGTTCTCCGCAATGACTTTTTCCGCTGCATCCAAGATCATTTCAAATTTTTCCTGTTTCCTACTTGTCATCGAGCCACCTCAATGCTAAAATTTAAAACAACTGAATGAACCGTCATTCATTTTCTTAATCTTAGGGGAAGAACTCACCGATTGTCAAGGGACGTTCCTTAAGATTTTCATTTAACTCCATGTTGTAAACGTTTACCCTGTTGACTTGTACGAGGGCCAACCTCAATCGTGCTAGGAACTCATCACTCATTAACACTTTGATCCCAGTAATTCAGCTTTATCTCCATTTCGGCTATGACTGTTGTGAAATCAATGAACCCCTTAGTCCTGCCAGAACCAGCATTCCCGCACACATTGACACACTTTATCGATCAGCGATCTCTTTCCACAAAAAGAATTGTTCGAAGGAGGGACGCATATTCATGGTTACGTTTTGGCTTACGCTAAACGCTTTGCTGTTTGCCGCCGTTACGGGATATGCCATATTCGTGTTCTATCAGGCTGTAGTCCGTCGTTACCTGTATCTGCGGCTTGGCCGGCCGTTCGACTTCCGTGCTAGGCACGGGGGAGCCCAAGGCGAATTCTGGTCGCAAGTGCTCGGGCAGAAGAAGCTGATGAAGGATCGCAAAAGCGGGTTGATGCACGTTGTTGTGTTTTACGGGTTTATCGTGTTGCAGTTTGGGGCGATTGATCTGATCGTCAAAGGGCTGTCGCGCGGCGGTCATCTGCCGTTGCCTGCATACGAGCTGTTCGGCTGGTTCCAAGAGTTTACCGCGCTCGCGATTCTCATCGCGATGGGGTACGCCGCATACCGCCGTTATATCGAGAAGCTGCCGCGATTAAAAAAGGGTTGGAAACCTGGCATCGTTGTGATTTTCATCTATGCCTTGATGGTTTCCGTGCTCTTGTCGTTAGGCTTCGAACGTGTATGGATGGGGCTGGAGTTTTCATGGTACGCCCCGGTCTCGTCAGCCATCGCCGCCGGATTCGCCTGGCTGCCTGCGGCCGCCGCGGAAGCTGTTTTTTACGTGTTTTGGTGGCTGCATTTATTGATCCTGCTTTCTTTTCTCGTATACATCCCTCAATCGAAGCACTTCCATCTCATCACAGCACCGATCAACATCTGGCTGCGCCGGCGGGAACCGCATGGACGGCTGCAGAGCCTGGACCTTGAAGACGAAGAAGCCGAGAGCTTCGGGGTTGGCTGCATTGAGGATTTCACGCAAAAGCAAATGCTCGACTTCTAC
The DNA here is from genome assembly GCF_025151705.1 of Paenibacillus sp. p3-SID1389. Lineage (NCBI taxonomy): Bacteria > Bacillati > Bacillota > Bacilli > Caryophanales > Paenibacillaceae > Paenibacillus > Paenibacillus sp. p3-SID1389. The sequence continues at coordinate 73,583 of NZ_JALXVO010000003.1, forward strand.
GCCTGCGTGGAATGCGGTCGCTGCACCAGCGTCTGCCCGGCGGCAAGCACCGGCAAAACGCTGTCGCCGATGCATCTGATCACGAAGCTGCGCGATCATCTCACCGAGAAAGGCGCCGCCGTTACAGGCAAATCGCCGTGGGTGCCGGCGAATGTGTTTGGCTCTGACGGCGTCCACGCGGTGGCAGCAGGTGCGGCGCATGCGGCACCGGACTGGGGCCGCGCATCTTGCATCACCGACATCCGCCCGACGCTGGATTGGCAAAAGGCGGCTTGGCAACCGGCTGCCCAAGGTAAAGCGGCAACCGATCTTGAACTAATCGGCGACGTCATGACCGAAGAAGAAATTTGGGCCTGCACGACTTGCCGGAATTGCGAGGATCAATGTCCGGTGGGGAACGAGCACGTCGATAAAATTGTGGACCTGCGCCGTCATCTTGTCCTGATGCAGGGCAGCGTTCCTGCGGAAGGCCAACGGGCGATGCAGAACATCGAGCGGCAAGGCAATCCCTGGGGGATCAGCCGCAACGACCGCGCAGCCTGGACCGGCGAGCTGGAGGGTATTCCTGTGCCGACGGTGAAGGATAATCCGTCCTTTGAGTATTTGTATTTCGTTGGCTCGATGGGCTCTTATGATCTGCGCAGCCGCAAAGTCACGCGGGCGTTTGTCCGGCTGTTACACGAAGCGGGCGTTAACTTCGCGATCCTTGGCAACGAGGAGCGCAATTCCGGGGATACGCCGCGCCGGATGGGCAATGAGTTCTTGTTCCAACAGCTATGCCATGAAAACATTGCAACGTTCCAACGGTATGGGGTGCGCAAAATCGTTACCGCTTGCCCGCATACATTTAATACGTTGAAAAACGAATATCCCGAATTCGGTCTGGAGGGGGTGGAAGTGCAGCACCATACACAGCTACTGGAGCAGCTGATCCGTGAGGGACGTTTGAAGCCGACCCACCAGGTCAACGAACGGGTTACCTATCACGATTCTTGTTATCTTGGGCGGTATAACGGTGTCTATGATGCGCCGCGCGAGGTCCTGCGGGCCGTGCCCGGCGTGGAGCTGGTTGAGATGGCCCGCTCCCGGGAGAACGGGATGTGCTGTGGCGCCGGCGGCGGGCTGATGTGGATGGAGGAAACCGCCGGCAAACGGATCAACTTGGCCCGCACCGAGCAAGCGTTGGAGGTACATCCGAGCATGATCAGCAGCGCCTGCCCGTATTGCCTGACGATGCTGGAAGACGGCACCAAGCTTAAGGAAGTGGAAGGCCAGGTAAAGGCGCGGGACATTGCCGAAATTTTGGCGTTGTCCGTGTTCGGCGAGCAGGCGGCGGATCCGGTCCCCGCATTATCTCAATGAATTTTTAAGGTCATAGGAGGTAGATCAAATGAACAAACCGATCCGAAAAGCAGCCGTTATCGGCTCTGGTATCATGGGCTCCGGCATCGCTGCCCAACTGGCGAATGCGGGCATCTCCTGCCTGCTGCTCGACATCGTCCCGCAACGGTTAAGCGACGCGGAGATGGCCGCTGGGCTGACGCTCGACCATCCGTTCGTGCGCAATCGCTTAGCGACGTCGGCGATCGCCGGTCTGTCCAAGACGAAACCCGCGCCGTTATATGACAACGCTTTCGCGGAGCGAATCACACCCGGCAATCTGGAGGATCATTTGCACCTGATTGCTGACGTGGATTGGGTGATCGAGGTCGTCGTCGAAAACCTCGCCATCAAGCAGCAACTGCTCGCCCAGGTAGAGCGCCACTGGAAGCCGGGGACGATCGTCAGTTCCAATACGTCGGGGATCTCGATCAACGCGATGGCGGAAGGGCGGTCCGAGGAATTCGGGAGACATTTTCTCGGCACACATTTCTTTAATCCGCCGCGGTATATGAAGCTGCTGGAGATCATCCCGGGGCAAACGACCGATCCGGAGCTGGTTCAAGGCTTAAGCCGCTTCTGCGAGCAAAAGCTGGGAAAAACGGTCGTTCTGGCCAAGGATACGCCGAATTTCATCGCCAACCGAATCGGCACCTATGGCCTGCTCGTGACGCTACGCGAGATGGCGGAGAAGGGGTACACCGTCGAAGAGGTGGATGCGGTGACTGGCCCGGCGATGGGCCGACCGAAAAGCGCCACCTTCCGCACCTTGGATCTGGTCGGCCTGGACACGTTCCTGCATGTGGCCGACAACGTATATGCGAACGTATCGGATGAAGCGGAGAAGCAGGTGTTTGCCGCTCCGTCATCGCTGAAGGACATGGTATCGCGAGGCTGGCTCGGCGAGAAAAGCGGGCAGGGCTTTTACCGCAAAATCAAAGGGGAGAAGGGCAGCGAAATTCTGTCCTTAAACCTGCAGACAATGGAGTACGCACCGCAGCGCAAAGTGACGTCCGCTTCCTTGGAAGCCGCCAAGCTGGCGAAAGGGGCGGCCGCCAAAACGAAGGCGCTGCTTGGCACGCAAGACCGCTACTCCCAGCTGGCATGGGATGTACTGAAGCAGGTGCTGATTTATTCCGCCGCCAAGCTGGGTGAAATTGCGGATAACATCCGCGAAATCGACGAAGCGATGAAATGGGGCTTTAACTGGGAACTGGGGCCGTTTGAAACGTGGGATGCCATCGGCCTGGTGCGTACCGTTGAGAAGATGGAGGCGGAAGGGCTGACGGTACCGGCCTGGGTCAAGGACTGGATTGCTGAGGGAAATACCTCGTTCTACAAAAAAGACGGTGGCTCTCTATTCCAAGCCGCAGTTGGAGGATACGCGCCAGTAGCGCTGCCGCCGGAACAGATCTCGCTTCGCGACTTGAAGGCGCAGAATCGAGTGGTGCGCAGCAACAGCGGCGCCAGCCTGATCGACCTTGGCGACGGCGTAGCTTGCTTGGAGTTCCATTCACCGAACAATGCGATCGGCGCGGATATTTTGCAGATGATCTTGCAGAGCATGGATGAGGTGCGGGACAACTTCGAAGGGCTGGTCATTGCCAACCAGGGCCGCAATTTTTGCGTTGGCGCCAACCTGATGTTGCTGCTCATGGAGGCACAGGACGAGGAATGGGATGAAATCGACGACATTATTCGTCTGTTCCAGAACACGATGTACCGGCTGAAACGGTTTGAAAAGCCGGTCATTGCGGCGCCGCACCGCATGACGCTGGGCGGCGGTGTGGAGGCGTGCATGCCGGCAGATCAGGTCATCGCCGCCGCTGAAACGTATTACGGACTCGTCGAGGTGGGCGTTGGCCTGATCCCGGCGTGCGGTGGCTGCAAGGAATTGGCATTGCGAGCCAGCCAGCAGGCAATGTTGGCTGAGGCTGATTTGCAGCCATACATCAACCACTACTTCCAAACGGTTGGGACGGCTACCGTATCCAGCAGCGGTCATGACGCCAAACGGCTGGGGCTGTTGAAGTCCACCGATCGGGTGGTGTTAAATCCCGATCAGTTGATTTACGAAGCGAAGCAGGCCGTCTTGAAGCTGGCGGGAAGCGGATATGAGCCGATTCCCGAGACGAAATTCCGCGTCGTTGGCTCCGAAGGCAAAGCGGTTCTGCAGCTTGGCGCACTCGGCATGCACGAAGGCGGTTATATCAGCGATCACGATCTGCTGATCGCCAACAAGCTCGCCCATGTGCTCGCTGGAGGCGACGTGCCCGCCGGGACGCTGGTGACCGAGCAATATATGCTCGATCTGGAGCGTGAGGCGTTCCTGAGCTTATGCGGCGAACCCAAGACGCAGCAACGCATGCAGCACATGCTGAGCAAAGGCAAACCGCTACGGAACTAAACGAAGGGGAGGATGAGTTCAGATGAAGGAAGCTGTGATTGTATCCGCGGCCCGAACCGCAGTGGGCAGAGCCAAGAAAGGCAGTCTGGTCCAAACCCGCGCCGATGATTTAGGCAAAATCGTGCTGGAAGCCGCGATTGAGCGTGCACCCGGTCTGAGCAAAGGGGATGTTGAGGACATCATCATTGGCTGCGCCATGCCGGAGGGGGAGCAGGGGCTTAACTTTGCACGCATCATGGCGCTCTACGCCGGGTTTCCGGTGACGGTGCCTGCCATTACCATCAATCGCTTCTGTTCTTCGGGTTTGCAGGCGATTGCCTTTGCGGCGGAGCGGATCATGCTGGGTCAGGCCGATGTGTTGATCGCCGGCGGCGTGGAAAGCATGAGCCATGTGCCAATGACCGGGTTCAAGGTGTCGCCGAACCCGCGGATCGTCGCTGAAATGCCGGAGGTCTACATCGCGATGGGCCATACGGCGGAACGCGTTGCCGAACGTTTTGGCATCTCCCGGGAAGATCAGGACCGGTTCGCTTTGGCATCGCATCAGAAAGCCGCTCAAGCCATCGCCGAAGGCAAGTTCAAGGAGGAGATCGTCCCGTTTGAGGCGGAGCTGCGCAGCTTGGATGAGCGCGGGAAGGTCAAAGTGAAGCGCTTTGTGTTTGACACTGACGAAAGTGTCCGCAGCGATACGACCCTTGAAGCTTTAGCGAAGCTGAAACCCAGCTTTAAGCAAGGGGGAACCGTGACGGCAGGGAACTCCTCGCCGATGAACGATGGGGCGGCAGCGGTCGTCGTCATGAGCCGGGAGAAGGCCGATGCGTTAGGGCTTCAACCGCTGGCAACGTTCCGCGCGTTTGCGGTGGCCGGCGTGGAGCCGGAGTTGATGGGCGTAGGTCCGGTCAAGGCGATTCCGAAGGCGCTGGCGGCTGCAGGGATCACGCTGGACGATGTGGATCTGTTTGAGATCAACGAAGCATTCGCCTCTCAATGCATACACGTGATTCGCGAGTTGGGTCTGGATGAGAACAAAGTGAACGTCAATGGCGGCGCGATTGCCCTCGGACATCCGCTGGGCTGCACCGGGACGAAGCTGTCGATCTCCCTGATTCACGAACTGCACCGACGGGGCGGCAGGTACGGTGTCGTGTCGATGTGTATTGGCGGCGGTATGGGCGCGGCCGGCGTTTTTGAAGTTCACCCTTGAATCCATTTGAATGAAGGAGAGGATCGCATGAGCAACGAAACGAAGGAAAAAATCGTAGGCGGAAGCTTTGTCATTACCGATGTAGATTACCGTCAGGTTGTGACCCCGGAGGATTTCAGCGAGGAGCATCGCATGATCGGCGAGACGACGGAGGAATTCGTCCGATCGGAAATCCTACCGCGGGACGAAGAGATCGAGCATTTGAACTATGAGCTGACCGCCGATTTGCTGCGCAAAGCGGGCGAAGTAGGGCTGCTCGGCGCTGACGTGCCGGAGGCTTACGGCGGCATGGGGCTAGACAAAGTCAGCACAACGTTAATCAGCGAAAAGCTGACGAAAGCTTCCTCATTTGCCCTCTCAGCCGGAGCTCATGTCGGCATCGGGACGCTGCCCATCGTGTTTTTCGGAACCGATGCCCAGAAGCGCAAATACTTGCCGAAGCTGGCGACAGGGGAACTACTCGCGGCGTATTGCTTGACCGAACCTTCCTCGGGCTCCGATGCGCTGGGGGCCAAGACGACCGCGGTGTTGTCGGAGGATGGGACGCATTATGTGTTAAACGGGACGAAACAATTTATTACGAACGCCGGCTTTGCGGATATTTTCATTGTGTACGCCAAGGTGAACGGCACCGATTTCAGCACGTTTATCGTTGAACGGAGCATGGAAGGGGTGAGCATCGGACCGGAGGAGAAGAAGATGGGCATCAAAGGCTCCTCCACCTGCCCTCTGATCCTTGAAGACGTGAAAGTGCCGGTCGAAAATCTGCTGTGGGAAGTGGGCAAAGGCCACTTGATCGCCTTCAACATCCTGAATATCGGACGCTTCAAATTGGCGGCAGGATGTCTTGGTTCCTCCAAGGATGCAATCGAATATGCGGCAAAATACGCCAATGAACGTACCCAATTCGGGCAAAAGATCTCGTCCTTCCCGCTCATCGGCAAAAAGCTGGCGGAGATGAATACGCGTACGTTCGTGCTGGAAAGTATGGTCTATCGTACAGCCGGCCTGTTTGACGTCGGATTAGCCGATGTCGATTACAGCAGCGCGGATGTGGGCTACCAATCGGCGAAGCAAATCGCCGAATACCAACTGGAATGCTCCATCAACAAAGTGTTTGGCTCGGAGGTGCTGGATTTCGTTGCGGACGAAGGCGTGCAAATCCATGGCGGCTACGGGTTTACACAGGAATATCGAATTGAGCGGATTTATCGCGACTCGCGGATCAACCGGATTTTTGAAGGCACCAATGAAATTAATCGTCTCCTGATTCCCGGCGCGCTGGTTAAACGGGCGATGAAGGGCGAACTCCCCCTGCTGCAGGCGGCGCAAAAGCTGCAAGCGGAGCTGATGGAGCCGATCCCAAGCCGCACTTTCGAAGGCACGTTGGAGGAGGAGGCCTACCTGCTGTCCATGGCCAAGAAGATTTTCCTGATGGTGGGTGCCCAAGCGGTGCAAAAATATCAGCTCAAGCTGGAGCGGGAGCAGGAAGTGCTCAGTCATTTGGCGGATATGATGATCGCCATCTATGCCATGGAAAGCGCGTTGCTCCGCACGAAGAAGCGCATTGCGCAAGCTGGTGAAGACAAGGCAGCACTCTATATCGCTATGACGAAGGTGTTCATTCAAGAGGAATTTGGCAAGATCGAAGCTTTGGCGAAGGAAACGCTAAGTTATATGGAGACAGGGGATATGCTGCGTACGCAACTCTCCATCCTGAAAAAATTGACAAAGCGGTCAGCCCTGAATACGCTGTCATTAAAACGGCAAATTGCCGCCGAGGTGATCCGGGCGGAGAAATACGTTTTGTAAAATTGCGAGGTTGGGAGGCAAGGCGTATGTCGAGTAAACCTTGGCTGAAGTTCTACCCTGCTGAAGTACCACCGACCTATGATTATCCGAAGCAAAATCTCGCCCACTTTTTAGAAGTTTCCGCTGCTCGTTTCCCCGAAGTGACAGCTCTGGAGTTCATGGGAAAAAAGATCAATTACCGTACTCTGCTGAAACAGTCGTACAAATTTGCGAATGCCCTGCGAAAGCTGGGCATTCGCAAGGGGGACCGTGTGGCTATTATGCTGCCGAATTGCCCGCAGGCGGTGATCGCCTATTACGGGACACTGCTCATGGGCGGAATCGCCGTCATGACGAATCCGCTTTATATGCCCAGGGAGCTGGAGCATCAGCTCACCGATGCGGGCGCACGCGTGATGGTGACGTTAGACCCGCTCGTGGAGCGGGTAAGGACAGCGACAAAGCTGCATCCGATGGAATATATCATCGCAACATCGATTAAGGACTATTTGCCTTTCCCCAAAAACATGCTGTATCCGATCAAAGCCAAAAAAGACGGCATGCTGGCTCATTTAAACTATAATGATCGCTTAATCGCCTTTCCGGCCTTTCTTGCCAGCGGCAGCTCTGAGCCCTGCCATGTGGAAGTGGATTCTGAACAGGATTTAGCGTTATTGCAATACACCGGCGGGACCACGGGCTTTGCCAAAGGGGTCATGCTGACGCATATGAATCTGGTGGCCAATACGATTCAAAACCAGCTCTGGTTTTACCGTGCTAGGCCGGCGAAGGAGAAGTATTTGGCGGCGCTCCCTTTTTTCCATGTGTTTGGCATGACGGTGCTGTTAAATCAATCGGTTTCTTTAGGTGGGACTCTGCTGCTCATGCCTCGTTTTGAAATTAATCAGGTGCTGCAGACGATCCATCTCAAGAAACCGACCGTATTTCCTGGCGCGCCAACGATGTACGTTGCGATTATTAATCACAAGGACGTAGCGGGGTACGATTTATCCTCGATTAATGTATGCGTCAGCGGTGCGGCTTCGTTGCCGCTTGAGGTCCAAACCCGGTTTGAGGAATTAACCGGCGGCAAGCTGATCGAGGGCTACGGATTGACCGAAGCGTCACCGGTCACGCATGCCAACAACATCTGGGGGATGCGGAAAACCGGATCGATCGGCATTCCGTTTCCCGATACCGATGCGATGATCGTGCAGCCGGATACGCTGGAGGAGGTACCAGTTGGTGAAATCGGCGAGCTTGCCGTGCGGGGGCCCCAGGTGATGCGGGGGTACTGGAACCGTCCGGAGGAAACGTACAAGACGCTGCGCGACGGCTGGCTGCTCACCGGTGATTTGGGGCGGATGGATGAAGACGGGTTCTTCTACATTTTGGATCGGCGCAAAGATTTGATCATTGCCGGAGGATATAACATTTATCCTCGGGAGGTCGAGGAGGTGTTGTTTGAGCATCCGGACGTGGAGGAGGCGATCGTGGCTGGTATCTTCGATCGATATCGCGGCGAGACGGTCAAAGCGTATATCGTCCTGAAAGAAGGTGCAACACCGGACGAGGAAGGCATCAAACGCTGGTGCAAGGAGAAGCTCGCTGCCTATAAAGTGCCGAAAGTTTACGAATTTCGGGATAGTCTTCCGAAAACGTTGGCCGGCAAAGTGCTGCGCCGTAGGCTCGTGGAGGAGGAAGTGGAGCGTCAGAATCCGCCTCAAGCGAAAGAGAAGTAACCGTTGATGCGCCTAACCCGATACAGGATAGGGGGGCTGAGTCAGCGGGATGAACGGAGGTTATCTAAAATGAAAGCGGATTCAGAAGAGCTGCAGCAACGTTTGGCGTTGTGGAATCAGGCGGCGATTGGCTCATTTGTAGATTATCTCGGCTGCCAAGTGGTCGAAGCGAATGAGCAGCGGGTCGTGATACGCCTTCAGATTCAGCCGCATCATTTGAACTTGATCGGCATCGTCCATGGCGGTGTCCACGCGACGATGATCGATTCGGCGATGGGACTGCTGGCGATGATCGCCAAACCGGAAGCCAGTGTGGTGACAACCAATTTGAACCTGAATTACGTCACCAAAGCCGTAAAGGGGTCGATCACCGTGACCGCCGAACTGGTTCATGTATCGCACAAATCGGTCACCACGATGGCCTATGCCCGTCTGGATCAAGGCGAAATCTGTGCATTTGGAACAGGAACGTTCCGCGTGACCTGACGGCTTGGGTGGATACCTGCGCAGGGAGTCCTCTTAACGCATATGGTGAATAAACACAAGGCATATGCGTTAGGAGGAGCCTATGAATATTTTGATGGTAGCGCCCGAGCAGATTCCGGTTCCCGGTAACGGCTCGGTAGAGATCAGCATGCTGGCCATCGCCAAGCAATTGGCTTTGAATCATCGAGTTACGCTGATCAGCAGAAAGGCCCGAAACTTGCCCAACGTAAGCCGGATGGGGAACTTAACGATCGTCCGCTTAAGCAGCGGAAGTTCCAGCAAGTATATTGCATCCGTTTTGCGTTACTTAAAAGGGAGACGTTATGACCTGATTCAGGTCGATAATCGTCCGCATTATATGGCTAAGATCAAGGCGGCGTTTCCCCATACTCCGGTCACGCTGTTCCTGCATTCGCTTACGTTTGTGAAACCCACCTCCAAAGTGAACGAAAGTCTGGGCCGAGCCGACTTGATCATTGCCAACAGCGAATCGCTTAAAGCGAATTTAGCCGCGCGTTTCCCAAGGCATGCGGGGAAACTCCGCAAGGTGCATCTAGGTGTAGACACCGCTCGGTTTAGCCCGGCAGGCGGACAAAGCGGGCGTTCCGGCACTTTTCGCGTCTTGTTCGCAGGTCGGGTGATTCCACGAAAAGGTGTTCCGGTTCTGATCCGGGCCATCAGTCGTGTACGCAAGGAATATGGGGCGGTAAGCTTGACCGTTGTTGGCGGCGGCAAACCGGGGTACTTACGGGAACTCAAGCGTTTGGCAAGGGCGAAGGGTGTGCCGGTCAAATTTACCGGTAAAATTCCACATCGTTCCATTCATCGCAAGTTCCGGCAGGCCGATCTGTTTGCGTGCCCTTCCCAGGAGCATGAAGCGTTTGGTCTGGTGAATTTGGAAGCGATGGCATCCGGACTTCCCGTCGTCGCATCCAATATCGGCGGGATTGGAGAGATCGTCAAACATGGTTCGAATGGCTACCTGGTGGATGCCTACCGCAACCCCGAAGAGCATGCGAAGTGGATTCTGAAGCTGGCTCGGGATCGGGAGCTGACCGCTAGAATGTCCAGACAAGCGCGGAAGGACGCTGTGGAGAAGTTCGGATGGAAGCAAACCGCCAAGAAGCTGATCGGGATCTACCGGCAGTTTGGTTCATAAACCCTACCCAATCAAAAACGGACGAGAGGATGCCCTATGGGCAAGCCTCCGTCCGTTTATCATTTTTATTTACGCTTGTATTTGCCATAAGCGCGGGCATATTTCATGATCGTGCGGAAGATGCTCTTGGCCTTCAGCTTACGGAAGATGAACGGATCCGGCGCGGTATTTACCTCTAGAATCCAAGGCCGAAGCTTCTGGTCAATCGCCACATCTACGCCGATTTCGCGAAGACCGGGGAAGCTCTTCTTTAAGTGATTGGCAATGTCCTCCCCAAAGTTTCCCAGCATGCTGGTATAAGACTTGAGCCGCGATCCCTTCAAATAAGGAGAGAGCAGCTTTTCTACCGACACAAGCTTCCCATCGTTGTGATAATTGGTGACGATCTTCTTCGGATGGGCCAGTCTGCCAATCATGCCGGTCGTCTTCCAAACCTTCTGCGGGGTACGCTGCACCATGACACGCAGGTCGAAGCGGCGCTGATCGTATTTGAGCAGCTCAATGCCTTGCTGAACGAGATAACGACCTTTCAGCTTATGTTTTCGAATCGAGCGATAGAGTTCATCCACCGAATTATGAGTTCTAATCTTCTTGTCAAGTTGGTATTGGTAGATCCCGTGTCTGGAGTGAGGTTTATATTCGACCCGCATGACGCCTTTTCCCCAAGTGCCGTTCACTGGTTTGACGTAGACCATCTGATATCTCATCAGCATACTATGCAAATTCTCTTTATTAAAGCGACGCGTTTCGGGGAGATAGCTCCGTAATGTTTTGCTTTGCATCAACGCTTCATTTTTTTTAAGCTTGCTTGTGATATGACGCGGGTGACGGGCAGTTTTCATGAATACTGTTCCCCTTTGAGATGTTTTTATGGTAATGTATTCCGCCTTTATGGAAAAGGGAAAGATGATCACCTACCCGCCCTGAAAATAGACAGAAGATTGACCTCAATTAGTTTGTTAGCATATAATTGTCGTGACAACTATTAAAGCAGGTGTGACTCAAAGTGACAAGTGACCACTCACGGAGCGAGCTGGCCGTCGGATTTATCATGGGTGTGGCTTATCGGAAAATCTCTGCCTTACTGCAGCATCGGCTGAAGGATTATGACATTACGCCGGAGCAATGGTCCGTGCTTCATCAGATCTATCAGTCGGATGGCTTAATTCAGAAAGAAATCGCGGATCGAAGCGGAAAGGACAAGCCAACGACCACCCGAATTATCGATTTGCTGGAAAGCAAGGGACTTGTTCGCAAGCAAGCGGGGAAGCGCGATCGAAGATCGTTCCTCGTGTTCAGCACGGAGCGGGGAAAAGAGCTGATCCGCGAAACCTTGCCCATAGAACGGAGTGTGACCGAAGAGGTCAAGCGGATCATGGATGCGGAGGAATACGAGAAGCTCATGGAGCTGCTCCAGCGAATTAATCGGCATTTCAGCGATCCAATGCAAAGTATAACATCCAAGTAGATTAGAGGCGAAGAAATGAATTTATACAAAGAATCTGACCGATTATGGACGAGATCGTTTATATCATTAACGATCTCTGCTTTTTTGTTGTTTTTGAATTTGCAAATGCTGTTATCTTCTCTTTCGTCCTATGCCAAAAACGAACTTGCGGCCAGCGATTTGGAGGTCAGTCTCGTGACCAGCATATTCGCCGTATCCGCGATCCTGACCCGTTTTCTCGCGGCGGCGATGCTGCGGAAATTTTCACCTAATGTTCTGCTGTTCGCCGGCTTGATCATCGCGGCAATCATGACCGAGTTAAATGATTGGGTGGGTTCGGTTGGAGGTTTGCTGCTGGTGCGGGCCGGGTATGGGTTTGGCTTTGGGATCGGCAGCACGATATTGCCTACGCTGGTGTCACGGATCATTCCGCCATCCCGTATGGGGGAAGGCATCGGATATTTCGGCTTGTCCAGCAGCTTGGCCATGTCGATCGGCCCAATGATCGGCTTAAATTTGCTGCAGAAGTTCGGTTTTGGTACATTGACCTTGTCGGGGACAATGGCCGTCTTGGTGGTGATCCCGCTGTTGCTGCTCACCCGGGCACTTCCGAGGAGTAATAATTTGAAGTTAACTGAAATGAAGACGACGCCGGGAGCCGGCGACTCGACCCCTAAGCGTCGTGCGCCGTTTAACCGTAAACTCCTGTTTCCGGCTTTTCTTAATACGTTATTGTCGATTACATACAGCGGATTGTTAAGCTTTATCGCTTTATTCGGCGAATTTCTTCACCTTGAACAGGTGGGGTTATTCTTCTTGTTTAATGCGGTGACTGTAATCATCATACGTCCGATCTCCGGCAGGATCTTTGATGCGAAGGGCCATGTGGCCGTCTTGATCCCGGCTGCGCTGCTTGTTGTCGCGAGCATGGTTGTCTTGTCGTTCACCCAGTCGTTGCCGATGCTGATTGTTTCGGCGCTGCTGTACGGACTTGGCTTCGGGGCGACCCAGCCCACGCTGCAGGCTTGGATGCTGCGAACCAGCACACCGGAGCAATATGGAGTAGCGAACAGCATGTTTTTTAATACTACGGATTTTGGCGTCGCCATTGGTGCAATCATTCTAGGGGCTATCGCATCTGCCACGGATTATGCGGTGATGTACCGTTATTCAGCCGGGGTCATGGGGTTGTTCCTGGTCGTTTACGTTGCGTCGCATTTTTTGGTGAATAAGCGGTTTTCCACGAAGAATTATCCGGCAGATCGCGCTGCAGGTTCCGCCTCTGAGGCGAAAGCAAGCAGTACGAACTAAGGCAGCGGCTATTTCCCTTTGCGCGTTAACTCGGACAAGCGATCCCACTGTTCTTCCGTCACCTCGGCAAGATCGTTAAATTGTCCGGCCCCGCGCAGCCATTCACCGCCGTCAATCGTGACCACCTCACCGTTGATATAGCCGGCGGCATCCGAGACGAGGAAGGCGGCTAAGTCCGCCAGCTCTTCGGGGCGGCCGGTTCTCCCGAGTGGCACGCGTCCCAGCATTTTTGCCTCCAGCTCCGGTGTAGGGGAGAGGCGGGACCAGGCACCTTCCGTTGGAAACGGCCCGGGAGCGATCGCCACCTGACGGATCCCGTGAGGTGCCCACTCGACGGCTAGTGAGCGGGTCAGAGCGAGAACGCCAGCCTTGGCCGCGGCGGAGGGAACGACGTATCCCGATCCGGTCGAAGCGTAGGTCGTGACAATGTTCAGCATCGTTCCGGGCAACCGCTGTTCAATCCAACGTTTTCCTACCTCTAATGTCATGTAAAATGTACCGTGCAGCACGATGCCCAGCACCGCATTGACGGCATTGGGAGACAGACGTTCTGTCGGGCTGATAAAATTGCCGGCAGCGTTGTTGACAAGCACATCGATCCGTCCGAAATGACGCCAAACGGCATCTACGCAGTTATGGACTTGCCCGGGATCGCGAACATCACAGCGTTGTGGGAATACCTCACTGCCGTCAGCGGAGGATAGTTCTTCAGCAGCTTTTTCCAATACGTCTTCACGTCGACCGCAGATGGCGACCTTAGCGCCGAGCTGCAAAAACCGACTGGCCATGGCCCGTCCTAACCCCGTACCGCCACCGGTGATCAGGATGACCTTATCCTTCAATAAATCTTTTGCGAACGCTTCCATCTATTCACGCTCCCAGATTTCAAATCAACCTCTGTATCATGATATTCGCGCTTAAGGTTCATTATCCTGTAGCCTGGGAACGCTGATGGACAATAAAATATCCGCAGCGGCCCCATAAGGAGCCCTGCGGATGGATCAACGAAAGAGGAAGGTTATTTCGTGGAATCCGTATCAGTGAACGGCACCGGTTTGGCCACCCATTCATCGGCCTCCGGCTCGATGTCGACTCCATTCTCAATCTTCTTTTTCTCGGCCAACGAATCCCCTTGTTCATTTAATTTGTTGCGCAGTTTGGCCTCATCGCGGGCTGGTTGATTCTGATGTTCCATACTGATCCTCCTTAAGTCATTCTCTCGGTAGTAGTCATTACCTTCCATAGGGTATCCCGATCCCCGTGTTTTCATGTTTCAGACCCGTAGAATTTAGTTTATATTTAGAGAGAGCTGGAATAAAATAGGAATTAGGACATCCTTGCGTTTCATTAGGTGCAATTCCGAGATCGCTTAACGAAAGACAGGTTTTCTACTTTCGCTTTGAGGAGGAATGATGATGAAGCTTCATAAGGTTTGTCTAGTTTTGCTGTGTTTATTCATAGCCACCTCGTTTGGGGCCATCGCACCGGCCGCTCCCGTTGCTGCCGCTGGCGAACTGAAACCGTTCCCGCAGCAGGTCAGCTATCCGGGAGTAATCAAGCCAAGCCATGTCACCCAAGCGGCGATGAATCAGGCCGTAGCGGCATATTACGATTATTGGAAAGCGACCTACCTTAGGAATAATTTGACCTCGTTGCCGGGCGGTTATTATGTGAAGGGAAATATCACGGGGGATCCCGACGGATTTACCGCGCTGGGTTCTTCCGAAGGCCAAGGCTACGGCATGATCATCACGGTGCTGATGGCCGGATATGATCCGAACGCCAAGACGATCTATGACGGGTTGTTCAAAACGGCACGCGCGTATAAGAGCAGCGGCAACCCGAATTTGATGGGCTGGGTTGTGGCGGACAGCAAAGCAGCTCAGGGGCACTTTGGCTCGGCAACCGACGGTGATTTGGATATCGCATATTCGTTGATTTTAGCTCATAACCAGTGGGGTTCGGGCGGGGAAATCAATTACCTGCAGGAAGCGAAAAAAATGATTACCGACGGCATCAAAGCCAGCTACGTTACGACTGGCTATCGGCTCAATCTGGGCGATTGGGACGGTAAAGATGCGCTGAATACACGCCCGTCGGACTGGATGCTCAGCCATTTGCGCGCTTTTTGCGAGGTCACGGGGGATGAGACTTGGATTCATGTCATTGATAATCTGTACGATGTGTATCAACAGTTTACCACAACGTATTCACCAAATACCGGACTGATCTCCGACTTCGTGGTGGGCAACCCGCCAAGACCTGCACCAGAGTGGTATCTGGAAGAGTTCAAAGAGACAAATCAATATTACTATAATGCAAGCCGCGTGCCGCTGCGTATTGTGATGGATTATGCGTTATACGGCGATACAAGAGCGCAAGCGCTGGCCGATCAAATGGTGAACTGGATGAAGAACAAAACCGGCGGTTCACCCGCGAATATCAAAAACGGCTACAAGCTGGACGGTACGGCGATCGGAAATTATGCCACCGCGGTATTTGTCGCCCCATTCATCTCGGCGGGGACGGCAAATTCCAGTAATCAAGCATGGGTGAATGCGGGCTGGGACTGGATGAAGAATAAGAAAGAGGACTACTTCAGCGACAGCTACAATTTGCTGAACTTGCTGTTCCTATCGGGGAATTGGTGGAAGCCCGGCGGTGCAACCGTACCGGAAGCGCCTAATCTAGCTCTGAATAAAACAGCGGTATCCAGCACGATTGAAGGCGTTGGGTTTGAACCGGACAAAGCTGTGGATGGCAACCAGATGACGCGATGGGCCAGCCGCGAAGGTACCGACCCGGAATGGATTTACGTTGATCTGGGTTCCGTACATCAAATCACCGGCGTCAAGCTGCGGTGGGAGGCCGCATACGCCAAGCGCTACAAGATCGAGATCTCCACGGACAACGGGTCGCCAGAGCATTGGCAAGAGGTGTATTCGAACTCAAGCGGCGATGGTGGACTCGACGAAATCCCGCTCTCACCGCAGCCAGCGAGATATGTCCGCATGTATGGCATCGAGCGGGGGACGCCTTACGGGTATTCACTTTACGAGTTTGAAGTCACGGGTCAATGAGATGAAGAAGGGGACCGGAAATGCCGAAGTGATTCGGCGCCTCCGATCCCTTTTTTAGTTGCAGGTTAGATCATCAAGATTTCGCGAATTTCTTGCTCGGTAAGCGCAGATATGGCTTCTTGTCCGGGCTTAAGCACCTCTTCGACGAGATGTTTTTTCTTCTGCTGCAGCTCGTACATTTTGTCTTCCACAGTGCCTTGTGCAACCATGCGAATGACATGAACGATATTCTTCTGCCCGATTCGATAAGCCCGGTCCGCCGCCTGCTGCTCGACCGCGGGATTCCACCATAAATCATAGAGAATGACAGTATCTGCCCCCGTTAGGTTCAGGCCAGTGCCTCCGGCCTTCAGCGAGATGAGGAACAAATCGCGTTCCCCGTCGTTAAAGCGGGAGCACAGCTCTACCCGTTCGGCGGCCGGCGTTTTCCCGTCGAGATAAAAGAAAGGCAGCCCCCGGTAGCCCAGCTCCCGGCCAATCAATCCGAGCATCTCCGTAAATTGGGAGAAGATCAGCACGCGTTTGCTGGCACTTTGGCATTCCTCGATCATTTCCATCAGCTGGTCAAATTTGGCCGAACCGCCGTCATAGCCGTCAACGAACAAGGCCGGATGGCAGCAAAGCTGGCGCAGCCGGGTTAACCCGGCCAGTATGCGGATGCGGTTCTGCCCGAAGGTATCCGCATCCAAATGCTTGAGCGTTTCCTGCTGCAGCTTGGCCAGGTAGGCAAGGTACAGCTTCTTCTGTTCCGGAAGCAGCTCCGAGGGTTGCAGGGACTCGATTTTTTCCGGAAGCTCCTTCAACACGTCGGTTTTCAGCCGGCGCAGGACGAAAGGGCGGATGCGTTTGGCCACCGTCTCCCGGGATAGATCGTTAAACGCCTGGCGGCTAGGGAATAACTCCGGGAATACGGCGCTGAAGATCGACCATAACTCTTCCAGCGAGTTCTCCACCGGGGTGCCAGTTAAGGCGAAACGGTACTTGGCTTGCAGGATTTTCACGGCTTGGGCCGTTTGGCTGGCGTGATTTTTGAAGCTTTGAGCCTCGTCCAAAATGAGTGTATGGAACGACAGTTCAGCGAACTGCTCAATATCGCGGCGCAGCAGTGGATAGGAGGTGATGACCACGTCCGCTTGCGACGCCTCGCGCAGCGTCCGTACCCGTTCGGCTTTACTTCCATCCGCAATGACGGCTTTGAGATTAGGTGCGAATTTCGTCAGTTCGTTACGCCAGTTGTACACCAGGGAAGCGGGGCAGACGATCAGCGCAGGCTGTCCAGACTCGGCAATCTCCGGCAGCACCGATATGAGAAAAGCGATGCTTTGCAGCGTCTTTCCAAGCCCCATATCATCGGCAAGAATGCCGCCGAAGCGATAGTAGGCCAGCGTCTTGAGCCACTGATAACCGTAAACCTGGTAGTCGCGAAGCACGTCGGATAGCTGCGGCGGTACCGGAAAGTCCAGATTGCCGGGATGCTGCAGGTTATGCAGCAGCTCGCGGTACGCCTTGCCCAGCTTCACCGGACCTTGTCCACGGTCTTCCTGGATATGCAATCCGCGAATGACCGGCAAACGGAATTCCGGTCCACGGATATCGCTTTGGCGCAAGCCAAATTCGTTCAGGAAGTTGACGATTTCCTGGAACTCCTCGCTTTCGAGCGGCATCAACGCTCCGTTTGGCAGCCGGAAGTACTTGCGTTTCTCCTCCAACGCTTGAAGCAAGCCGCGGATTTCCGATTCGCCGATCCCGTTCATGCTGAAGCGAAACTCCAGCCAATCTGTACGCTCGTCCAGCTCCACGGAAATTTTCGGCGGCCTAAGGTCGGTGATCAGCCGGGTTTTGACCGCTGAGGTGGCATAGATGTCCACGAGCTTCTCAAGCTCTGGGACGACATGATACAGGAATTCGTATTCTGCCTCTTCGTCATCGAGGAAATAAGCGCTTTCTGTCCGGATCATGTAGCCGGATTCCATCAGATTCAAAATCTGCCGCTCCTTCTCGGTATCGCGCAGCAATATCAAATCAGTTCCCCGCTTGGGTCCATGTTCATCCAAGGGGTTAAATATGATATCTCCGTATTGGAATTCCAAGCCCGCCAGAAGCCGGTCCTTGACCCGATCGAGGTACAGCCGGGCTTTCAGTTGGGTCCGTACCATGCGGCTAGCGACCTTCTCCTCGACATGGATGGTTCCGAACTTCGTCAACCCGGGCAGTACCCGCTCAACGAAGGGCTCGATCTGTTCAGGAGAGATCAGGATATGCTGCTTCCGCGCGGTGATCATCATATGTTTTAATTCAGCGAGCCGGCGAGTTTGCGCGGGGGAGAGACGGATCAGCTTACCTTCCGACAAAATGATGCCATAGGCGTCCATCACAAGAACGTCATCCAGGCCCTGGGCGGAAAACTGATAGCTCTCGTCCCCGGCTTGACCGAGATTGAAGCTTAACGGCAGCGGCCCGTCCGTCACTTCAAGCCCTGGCCAAATGCGGCTATCCTGCTCCAGTTGCACGAGCGGCGCTTGGGAGAGCAGCGGCAGCAGCCCATCCCAAAAGACGGGCGGCACCGGCAACAGCCGATCGGAAATTCCGTTTGATTTCAATGAGTATCCTCCCAGGCTCTCGTGAAACATCTGCTCATTGCGCCGGATCTCCGCCAGCTTCTGTAAGATCGCTTCATCCTCCGACCGAAAGGAGTAACGTTCCGGGTCATAGTTGAAATGTTTGGTGAAGCTGTACGGCTCGCCGCGTGAGATTTTATCGAGAAAATCCCGAATGTTCTTGACGATATACAGGCGCTTCTCGCCAATCTTCAGCTCCAGTCCGAACAGGTACTTGCGATAGCCGTACAGCACCGGATGGAGCGTAAATTCCACCTCCAGCGGCATCCGTTGATCGAACCTCAGTCCGGTTCGCAGCGGCGGCGGGGTGTTCTCTTCAAACAAGCGCATCATATCGCGTGCGATCCAGATATCGCGGGAAGGGATGTCTCCAGATTGTGATTGTCTACGCTGGACCAGGCTATAGGATCCATTGCGATCGTCGTCCACCGAATTTAGAATGTCATCCTGCTGCCGCAACAGAGACGGAAACGGACGAACCGGCGCCTTACCGCCCTGCAGCATATCATGAACACCCAGCAAGACGGCGGCGATATGCTTGCAATAGTTGTTATAGGAGTAGAAAGCAGGACAGTTGCATTCCGCATGCACGTCGCCGTGTTCATCGATCTGCAGCGACACATGATAGTGGCCGGTCCCGGACACTGCGGCTTCATAGACACGGGAGCCGTGGTCCATCCGGAGAAAAGCCACTTTCCCGGTCCGGTAATACGCTTCTCCACGCTCGTAAGCGATTCGGCCGCATAACAATTTAATGACGCGCTCCGTTAACTGAAAACTCATGCATGGATTCCTTTCTCGTATAAATTCCGTTCGTCAGGTGTTCGCCTTTTGTTCTCCCCCTATGATAACAGAAAATCGACCATTGAAAAACGAGCGTTGATATCAGCCTGCTGTGAGGATAATATCACTGCGGTTGCTATATTCTTGGGACGTCCCTTAAGATAAGATGATGATGGTATAGAAAATGGAGGGAGCTTAGGTATGGATACCTTTGCCTGTATTTATATTCTTCGCGGGGACCCGTTTCGTCCTGGAACTTGCATCTACCTGGATCAAGAGACGACGGAAATCGGGCGGACGTCTTCCGAGAGTTTTCCGGATATGGCCTTTACGAACATCTTTATATCCCGCAAGCATTTAATGATTCGGAAAGAAGGGGACCGTGCGGTCGCCTACGATCTGGGGAGCCGTCATGGCACGGAACTGAACGGGGTGCGGATGATCCCGCATGCCCCTTATGTACTTGAAACGAACGATATCCTGAAGCTGGCGCGGGGCACCAGCGTACTGCATTTCTCTTATTCGCCCGGAGAACAAACGCTGGAGTTTGAGCCCGTAAATGACTCGACGCACCCAGAGGAGACTGAAGGACCGGTTACGATTCATTGGGAGAAACGGGAATGCATTGTGAACGGCGTCAAAATTTCGATGTCGGAAAAGGAATATTTGCTGCTGCAGCTGCTCCATGAGCACGCGAACCGTCTGGTGACGATCCGTGAGATTAAGCAGACGGTGTGGTACGACCGCAATCCCGGCCCCGACGGGCTACCGGATGTGACGATCGATGAATTAACGACGTTAATTTATCGGATTCGCAAAAAGTATGGACGCGACACATTCCAGATCAATGCGATCCGGGGAAGCGGATATATTTTAGAGAAAGAATAGGAACAGGATGGGGAAGGATCGGGGGGACCGGCTTGCGCAAGATCAGGAAGATTTTTAGAAGCAGAACGTTTTGGATATTGCTTGTCCTTATTGCCTTTATTTACTTGAACAATACGCCGCATTTGACCGCAGCTCATGGCGGGGAACCTAAGCTGCTGGCGCACCGCGGGCTAGCGCAAACGTTCCCGATGGAGGGGATCGAGAACGACACGTGCACGGCCGAACGGATCTATGAACCGGAGCACGAGTTTCTGGAGAACACCTTGCCATCCATGGAAGCGGCGTTTGCAGCGGGCGCGGATATGGTGGAACTGGATCTGAAGCCAACCAAGGACGGGCAGTTTGCCGTGTTCCATGATTGGACGTTGGATTGCCGTACCAATGCGGAGGGCACAACGAAAGATTATACGATGGCGGAGCTTAAAATGTTGGATATCGGATACGGATATACCGCCGATCAAGGCAAAACGTATCCGTTTCGCGGCAAAGGGGTTGGGCTGATGCCGTCGTTGCCTGAGGTGGTGGAGCATTTTCCCGGCAAGGCGCTGCTATTGCACATCAAAAGTGACGACCCCGAGGAAGGGAAGCAGCTCGCGGCCTACCTTTCTACGTTAAAGAAGGAGGAGCGGGACTTGTTAACCGTTTATGGCGGCGATCAGCCCATAGCGGTCTTAAAGGAACTGCTGCCGGATATGCGGGTCATGTCCAAGGCAACGTTAAAGCAATGTCTGCTCTCGTATGAAGCTTCCGGCTGGACAGGATACATCCCCGATGTTTGCCGGAACACCGAGCTGCACATCCCTGAGAAAATCGCGCCTTGGCTGTGGGGCTGGCCGGATAAATTCCTGAGTCGTATGGAACGAGCGAATACCCGCGTCGTTATCGTTGGCGGGGACGGCAGCGACTTCTCCAGCGGCTTCGATACATTAGAAGACGTGAAGCGCCTGCCGGCAGGATACAGCGGCTGGATCTGGACGAACCGAATCGACCGAATCGCCAAGGCGGTACAAACTGGGATTGACGATTGAGAACGATTATCAATATACTGATAGCAGGATATTGATAAAGGAAGATGAAGGATAATGAATCTAGATCCCCAAGAAATGAAGCTGCGGAAGCTGGATCAAGTATGGATCCGGCTTCGTTCCGTTGAGGCGGTATCGGGAACAGGAGACAAGACCATGCGCCAGCAGCTGGCATTGTCCTTCGCGTTAATCGTGGCGGCCTGCGGGGAAGGCCGGTTGATGGTCGATCAAGAGACAGTCGAGCTGGAGAACGGCAGCGCTTACGTTTGCGTGCCCGGCCAAACCTTCGGCACCGTCGATCTAAGCGAGGATGGCGAGTTAATCGCGTTCTATTTCGACGCCTATGCCGACTCGAATTCTGTAGGTGAAGAAGATGGAGGCAAAGAAGATGGCCAGCTGGATGCCTTGCTGCCGTATCATGGAAAATTACGGGTCCATACGCCCGGCAAATTGGCCGTTATGGCCGAGAGCGCTTGCCGTGCCTGGCAGCACGGGGAGCCCATGGGGCATTTCCGCAGTCAGATTGACCTGCAGGAGATGCTTTATTATTTGTACCGGAACAGTCGCACCAAGCCTTATCATGCAGGCGAAGCGTTGGAGGCGGCGAAGCGGTACATCGATCAGCACTACAACGAGCCGGTTACGATTGAGCAGCTGGCCCGGGTGGCGGAGTTGAGCCCGAAGTATTTTGCCGAAATGTACAAGAAGAAATACGGGAAGAGCCCCATCGAATATGTCACCGAGAAAAGAATGCAGCGAGCCAAACAGCTGATGGCCACCGCTTCTGCAAAGCTGCGCGAGATTGCCCATCAAACCGGGTATGCGGACGAGTTCTACTTCAGCCGCAAGTTTAAGCAGGAGATCGGCGTATCGCCGTCCGTTTATATGAGGAGCCGACGCCGCAAGCTGGCGGCTTACAGTCCCTCGGTACTTGGTTTTCTTACTCCGCTGGGATTCATGCCGTATGCCGCAGCGATGCATCCTAAATGGACAGAGTATTATTACCGTGAATTCCGCAGCGACATACCGTTGCACATCAGCGCATACCGCTACAACGAAGATTGGCGCGAGAACCTAGAACGGCTGCGGCAGGCTCCGATCGATTTGATCCTGGCAGTGGACTCGATCTCGGAGGAGGAGCAGCGGGCGTTAGAACAAATGGCCCCGGTTCAGATCCTAGCCGCTTCGCAGACGGAATGGCGCGAGCTATTGATGCAGGTGGCGGAGGAGATAAATGAGTCCTGGCAAGCCAATCAATGGCTCAGAGCGTACGAATTTCGGCTGGAGCAGGTCAAGGAGCGGCTGCCTCAATCACTGCGCCAAGAAACGCTGGTCATTGTTCGTATGAAAGAGGATCGGTTATTTCTCCACTGTAATCGCGGCATGGCCGGCCTTCTGTTTGATGACCTGGGACTGGCCCCCGGTTATGTGTGCGACACGCCTTGTTACAACTGTCCGATCACTCTGGAGGAGCTGGGCCGCATCGATCCCGGTTATCTCCTGATGATGATTCGGCAGGACAGTGAAACGCTTGAGGCGTGGGGGAGGCTGCAAGTGAATCCGAGCTGGCAAGCGATCCGGGCCGTTCAACGGCGGCGGGTCAAGCTGTTGTCGTCTGATCCTTGGCTTGAGTATTCCGCCCACGCGCATCTTCGGATGCTGGATCAGTTCACCGAGCTGTTTCCGGAAGAAAATCCATAATTGTTCGGAATTTTGTCCATGGCCTATTTTAGGCCTCTTTTTTATACTCGATAATGATAATCATTATCAACATAGATTTGTCGAATAGACGAAAGGGGTAAAGAGAAATGAAAAAACGGATTTGGGCAACAGGCGCCGTCCTTTTGCTGACATTGGCCTTAACGGCTTGTGGTGGAGAAAAAGAAGGGAGCTCGGCCAACGGTACGAGTGAAGCCAATCCAACGACCGCGACGGAAGCGAACGCTGCCGCCGGATCCAATGCCGGCGGGACGGACCAAGCTGCACAAGGAACGCGGACGATTCAATATTTGGGCAAGAGTTATGAGGTTCCTGCGAACGTTGAGCGGATCGTGATCACCGGCGCGATGGAAGCGATGGAGGACGCATTGGTGCTGGATGTACATCCGGTTGGTGCGATCACCTACAGCGGCGCGTTCCCGGAACGGTTTGCTGCGATTACAGACGGGGCGGAGTCCATCGGGGAGAAAACGCAGCCGAACTTTGAAACGATTTTGCAGCTGAAGCCGGATCTGATTCTCGGTTCGACGAAATTCCCGGAGGATGTTCAG
Source organism: Paenibacillus sp. p3-SID1389 (assembly GCF_025151705.1). Taxonomy (NCBI): domain Bacteria; kingdom Bacillati; phylum Bacillota; class Bacilli; order Caryophanales; family Paenibacillaceae; genus Paenibacillus; species Paenibacillus sp. p3-SID1389. The sequence continues at coordinate 97,174 of NZ_JALXVO010000003.1, forward strand.
GAGCAGCTGGTCAAAATCGCTCCGACGATCTTAGTCTCCCATCAGGCTGTGGATTGGGAAGATAATTTGCGTCTGCTGGCAGAAGTGACGGGGAAACAGGAAGCTGCCGAACAAGCGATCCAGCAATATAAGAGCGATCTCGAAGGGGCAAAAGCCACGCTAACAGAAAAACTTGGCGATCAAACCGTGATGGCAATTCGTATCCGGACAGGGAAGCTGTTCATTTATCCGGAAAGCGTATTTTTCAATCCGATCCTCTACGGAGATCTAGGTCTGAAAGTACCAGCCGAGGTGAGTGCGGCGAAAGCCCAGGAGGAAATCACGATCGAACAGCTGGCGACGATCAATCCGGACCAATTGTTTATTCAATTTGCTGCAGATGAGAACAAGGAAACGGCAACCGCATTGGATGAGTTCCTGAACAACCCGATCGTTAAAAACGTTGCCGCGGTGAAAAACGATAAGGTATACGTAAACGTCATCGATCCGTTGTCGGAAGGCGGACCGGCGTGGAGCCGCATCGAGTTCCTGAAAGCAGCGCTGGAACGTCTTTCCGAATAGACCATGCGCAGCTTCAAATGGAAGACTTGGACCTTTAGCGGATTGGCGCTTGCGCTGATGGTAGTGACTGTGATCATCTCCGTACTGCACGGCACGAAGCCGATCCGCTATGAGACCGCCTGGGAGGCGCTTGTCCACTTCGATGAAGGGAACGTCGACCATCAGATCATCCGTACTTCGCGGATTCCAAGGGCAATTGGGGCGTTTCTGATCGGAGGGCTGCTGGCCGCTTCCGGTGCACTGATGCAGGGGATGACCCGCAACCCGCTGGCATCGCCGTCCATCATGGGGATATCCGACGGCTCGGTGTTTGCCATTACGTTATGTATGGCGTTCTTGCCGGGCGCCAGCAATATGGCGATGGTGGGCTATTCGCTGGCGGGCTCTGCTCTGGGCGGGGTACTGGTCTTTGGGATCTCCCGGCTGCTGCCGGGCGGCTCCTCCCCCGTGATGATGGCAGTGCTTGGCACGGTGATGGGGACATTTCTCGGCGGTTTATCCCAAGCTTTGGCAAGCTACTATCAAGTGTCACAAAATATCAGCTTCTGGTACAACGCCCGGCTGCACGGCATTTCGCCGGACATGATCCAGCTCGCGATCCCGTTCGCGGCCGCCGGACTCATCCTGGCGTTATTTATGGCCCGGCCGATGACGGCGCTGTCGCTTGGGGAGGAAATCGCAGCCGAGCTGGGAATGAACGTGAAGCTGATCAAGTCGTTGACGATGCTCAGTGTTGTCATCATGACCGGCATTTCCGTGGCGATCGCTGGAAAGATTGCGTTTGTCGGGTTAATTTTGCCGCATATTACGCGGTTTCTTGTCGGGCCGGATTATCGGCGGATCGTTCCTTTATCGGCGCTGCTTGGCGCGTTGTTTCTGGGCTGGTGCGATCTGATCAGCCGATTCCTGAACCCTCCGTTCGAAGTACCGATCGGCGTAGTCACCGCGTTGTTTGGCGTGCCCTACTTCCTGTACTTGATCAAGACGAGAGGAGGGGGCCGAAGTGAATAGAAGAAGCGAAGCTTCGCGGTTTTGGCTGGTGCTCCTCGGCTGCTTGATCCTGGCGCTAGCCTGCATTTACATCAGCCTCACGAACGGCACCTTTGACCTCTCCGTCCGTGATATCGTCAAGACGCTGCTCCGCATCGATCCGCAGTGGGATCATGACCTGGTTGTCTTCGATTTCCGGCTGCCGCGCATCGTGATCGCTGCCTTGGTCGGCTGCGGGTTAGGCGTAGCCGGAGCGGTTCTGCAGGGGATAACACGTAACGGACTTGCCGATCCGGGAATTTTGGGCATTCATGCCGCTGCGGGTTCTGCCGTGGTTCTGTTTATGTTCCTGACCCAGGGGACGGTGAAGGGAACGGGCATCTGGTCCTTTTTATCGATGCCGATGTTTGGTTGGCTGGGCGGATTTGCCGCGGTGTGGCTGTTATATATGTTTGCTAGGCATCACGGTTCGCTTGATCCCGGGCGTTTGATTCTGGTGGGGATTGCGCTTGGCTCGGGCTTTGGTGCGTTAACGATGTACATTTCGCTGAAAATGAACCCGCAGGATTTTGAGATGGCCACCGTTTGGTTGTCGGGAAGCATTTATGGAGCCAATTGGGAACAGGTATTGGGGATTTTGCCTTGGCTGCTCGTGCTCATTCCGGTCATCTGGCGCAAGGCGGCCGTGCTCGACATCATGCAGCTTCATGAAACCAGCGTTGTTGGACTTGGCGTTCGCGTGAATACGCAAAGGCAATGGCTGTTGATCTGCTGTGTCGGGATTATCAGCGCCTGCGTATCCGTGTCCGGCAGCATCGGCTTTGTTGGCCTGATTGCTCCGCATATCGCCCGGCGTTTGGTTGGTCTTCACTACCGTTATCTTGTTCCGGTATGCGGCGGGATCGGCATGGTGATGGTGCTGCTGGGTGATTTTCTGGGACGCATCGTATTTGCCCCGGCGGAATTACCTGTAGGGATTGTGATTTCGGTGATCGGGGTTCCTTATTTCGTAATGCTGCTGTATCGGGCAAAAAGAGCAAAAGCCTAACTGGAGGAGGAGCAACCGGATGAATCAGGTGGGCAAAAAGCAGCCGTTTGGCATTCCCGGTGCCGAACAATGGACGATGACAAGCCGCTTCGGCCGCGACTATCGGATCATGATGTGGAAGCCGGATACGGAGGTGCCAGAAGGCGGCTTTCCGGTGATTTACATGCTGGACGCCAACGCGTGCTTCGGGGCGATGACGGAAGCGGTGCGAATGCATTCGCGGGGGCCGCATCGGCTGGAGACCACCGTCGTGGTTGGCATTGGCTATGAGGGGGAACAACCGTTTGCAACGGAACGCCGCTTCTATGACTATACGATCCAGGCGGCAGCTGATGAGCTCCCCGAGCGGAAGATTGATGCGCCTTGGCCGGAGACCGGCGGGGCAGTGCATTTTCTGAAGTTTATTGAAGAAGAGTTGAAACCCGCGATCGAACGAGAGGTGCCGATTAATCAGCAACGCCAAACCTTGTTTGGCCATTCGTTGGGAGGGTGGTTTGCGTTATACACCCTGTTTATGAAGCCTGACGCTTTTCAGGTTTATGCAGCGGGCAGTCCATCGATTTGGTGGAAAAATCATTATTTACTCCCGGTCGCGAAACGTTGGTTAACCGATCGAGAGCTTACCAAACCCGAAGAGAAATCACCTTTAACGATATTCTTAGGGGTGGGTAGTTTGGAAAAGCCGCATATGATCCAAGATGCGAAGGCTTTATCCGAACTCCTGAGGAACAGCAGCCCCGACATGAACTCGGAATTCTACCTTTACGAGGAAGAAACGCATCTGTCGGTGATCTTCCCCTTTATCACTCGGGTCATACGAAACATCCTGAAACCGATATAAATCCTGGCTTCTTGGCCGGCTTGATGTCTTTCCATAGACGTTGAGCCGGCTTTTTTATTTTTTTTAGAATTCGTTTAGAAGCGTTTGATTTTATCCTATATTGCGATGGTATTGATTCCGATCATTCTCACCATGGTGATCGCTATGTGCGTCGGTTACCGCGTTGATCTATAGATCAACGTGTGGCGCCCAGATAACTAGGGCCTTTTCCCGCTTTTTTGCAGGATTATCCCTTTCGTTAAGGGAGCAAAAACATCAGTAATTTGCGTTTGGTGTTTCTGTTGCTCTCTGACCCAAAGGGATCATGTGAGAAGCCGCTTCAGGCATAGGTGCGGTCGGTCGCCTTTCTGGACTTCACACGCACGCACCTTAGGGGTGGTGCTTTGTTGGAAGTTACTATATAATCTTTAGCGGACTCAAAATTGAATCAACAAAGCGAGGGATACCATGGCTGCCATTGAAGTGCGCGATTTGCGCAAGACATATAAGGTGCAGAAAAACCGCGAAGGCCTCAAAGGGGCCTTTCTTGATTTATTTAAGCGGGAATACAACGAAGTGGCCGCCGTGAAAGATATTTCGTTTCAGATTCCAGAGGGAGAGATCTGCGGATATATCGGGGAAAACGGGGCCGGAAAATCGACCACCATCAAAATGCTCACGGGTATTTTGGTGCCGACATCGGGTTATTTGAAGGTTGGCGGCTTTGTGCCATACGCCGAGCGCGAGAAGTTCGTGCAGCATATCGGCGTCGTCTTTGGGCAGCGCAGCCAGCTTTGGTGGGATATCGGTGTCATCGAGTCGTTTGAGCTGCTGCGCAAGGTTTATCGGGTGCCGCAGGCCGATTACAAGAAACGGCTAGACGAGCTGGTGGAACGCCTTCAGCTGCAGGATCTGCTGAACCGCCCGGTACGTAAGCTCAGCCTAGGCCAACGGATGCGCTGTGAGCTGGTCGCAGCGTTGCTGCACAACCCGTCCATCGTCTTCCTGGACGAGCCGACGATTGGTCTTGACATCGTCGTCAAATCGGAGATTCGCGATTTCCTTAAGGATATGAACCGCGACCACGGGACAACGATCCTGCTGACGACACATGACCTGCAGGACATCGAGGCGCTCTGCTCCCGCGTCATTATGCTCGACGACGGCCGGATCATTTACGACGGCGGCTTAGAAGAGCTGAAGGACCGCTGGGGTACGGGCAAGGAGGTACTGTTCCAGTTTGGAACGGCCACCAAGCTGGACCAGCTGCGGAGCTGGACGGGGACGCTTCCTGTCATCTGGACGGCGGAGAACGACCTGAACGCCAAGGTTTGGATTCCACGGGATATCGGTGTCTCTGAGGTATTGGGTCAAGTGGTTGGCCAAGCGGACATCACCGACATCAAAATCATCGAAACCAACACCGACGAAATCGTCCGCAGCATTTATCAATCCGGCTCGGCGGATAAACCGGCGGACTCTGAAGCGGAGGCGGAGAGCAAAGAAGGTGCGGTTATCCATGTCTAACCAGTGGGGGGCGTACCTCGATTTTATCCGCATCCGATTTTTGACGATGCTGGCGTATCGGGTGAACTACTATTCAGGCATTCTGATCTATTCGCTGAATATTGGGGTTTATTATTTTACGTGGAAGGCGATTTACGGCGACGGGGGCGAGCTTGGCGGCTTTACCGCCTCGCAGATGACGACCTACCTGGCCGTTTCCTGGATGGCCCGGGCGTTTTATTTTAACAACCTGGATCGTGAAATCTCCACGGATATTCGAGATGGAAGCATTGCGATTCAATTTATCCGCCCTTATAACTACCTTATCGTCAAAATGATGCAGGGCTTCGGCGAAGGAATGTTCCGCTTCATCATGTTGATGATCCCCGGCATGGCGATTGCGGTGCTGCTGTTCCCGGTCAAGCTGCCAACCGAGTTGAGCGCTTGGGCAGGGTTCCTGGTGATGCTGTTCTTCAGCTTCCTGATCAATTCGCAGCTGAACGTGATTACGGGACTGATGTCTTTTTTCGTGGAAAATAACGAAGGGTTTATGCGCATGAAACGGGTGGTTGTTGATTTGTTCTCGGGCCTGATCATTCCGATCAGTCTGTTCCCGTCCTGGCTCGGCGGCATCATGTCGTTTCTGCCATTTCAGGCGATCACCTATTTACCGGGTTCGGTCTTTACCGGTCGGATTCAAGGCGCTTCGATTTGGAACGTGCTTGGCATTCAGGTGGTCTGGTTTTTCACTTTGCTCATTCCGATGATTGGGCTGTACCGTGCTTCGCGGAAACGCCTGTTCGTGCAAGGAGGTTAAGGGAAGCATGTACTACTTAGGCCTCATGGGCGAATACTTGAAAAATTACATGAAAACCCGCATGACCTACCGCGCCGACTTTTGGGTGGAGGTCATTTCTGACCTGTTGTTTCAGGCGACGAACCTGATCTTTATCTTTGTGATCTTTATGCACACCAACAGCCTGGGCGGCTGGAGCGAGAGTGAAGTGGTGTTCGTTTACGGCTTCTTTATGGTGCCGTTTGGCGTGTTTAGCTGCTTCGTTAACCTGTGGAACTTCAGTGAGCGGTATATCGTGAAGGGGGAGATGGACCGGATCATGACGCGTCCGGCGTATAATCTGTTCCAGATCTTCCTGGAAAACGTTGATCCGCCAGCGCTCGTCGGCTCGATCATCGGGTGCATCATCATGCTGATCAGCGGCGGGCAGTTGGGGCTCAGCTTCGAGTGGTGGACGATCCCAGTGTTGCTGCTGTTTACGATTAGCGCAGTTGCAATTTATACGGGGATCTACACGACGTTGACGTCCCTGTCGTTTTATTCGGATGCGCCGACTGGTATCTTGCCGTTGATGTACAACGTGCAGGGGTACGGGCGCTACCCGGTGACGATTTACAACCGCGCAATTCAAGTGCTGCTGACCTGGATATTGCCGTTTGCCTTCGTTGGCGTCTATCCGGCTTCGTTGTTCCTGGAACGCGAGGAGATGTGGCGGATGGCTTGGTTAACCCCGCTGGTAGGCCTCGTCTTTCTGGCGATCGGCCTGACCGCTTGGAACTGCGGTGTCAAGCGGTACCGTGGGGCTGGATCGTAAACCTTAGATATGAATAAAGCCGGCGTCCCTGAGAGGGGTGCACCGGCTTTTGTTCATTCTCTTTATCCGATTCAAATGCAAAAGTGCAGTTCAATTTCGGTATTTGAAGCGGATTTGCGGTAAATCTCCTTTTTCAAATGCACTTTTGCATCTCACTCGCGCCAAACCGTGGGTTTAGCGCGTTTTTAAATGCACTTTTGCAGTTGGCCGCTAAGAAAGAGGGCCGGAAGCGCACAAGGGCTGATAGTATACGCGGGTTACTTGTTCACCGGGGCTGCAAGTACATACGAGTTACTAGTACACCCTGGCTGTGACTACACGCGATTTGCTAGTATACGTGAGTTGCTAGTCTACGTAAGTTGCAGTACATGCGGGTTGCTAGTACACGCAACCTGCTCGTATTTAGAACCGGTTCCGGTTCTTATACAGCAACACCATAAAGAACGGTGCACCAATAGCGGCGGTCAACACGCCGGCTGGCACGTCCCGCGGCAAAAAAGCCGTACGCGCGATCAGATCCGCTACGAGCAGGATCAATGCGCCGAGCAGCGCGCTGACCGGGAGCACGCCGGAGAAGGACGGCCCGGTCAGCCTGCGGGCCATATGCGGCGCCATCAACCCGATAAAGGAGATGGCCCCGCCAATCGCCACTGCAGATCCTGCCAGCGAAACGCTGAGCACGATCAGCAACAGGCGCTGCAGCTGGACGCGGGAGCCTACGCTGGTGGCGATGTCGTCGCCCAACGCTTGAATGTTGACCTGGCGGGCTTGCAGCCAAGTTAGAACGAGCAGCACGGCCGTCCAAGGCAGCAGCGTCAGCACATCGTTATCCCAGGAGACGCCATATATGCTGCCGGTCATAAACGTGAGCGACTGATTCGCCAGCTGCATCGGTCCGGAGATGATCAGCATAAACGACAACGACTTGATCGCGGCAGATACCCCGATCCCGATGAGGATGATTCGCAACGGGGAGGCCCCTTTTTTCCAAGCCAATACATATAAGAGCGCAGTAATGCAGAAAGCGCCAAGAATTGATGCAAGCGGCATCCAATGGATCGAGATCGTGCCCTGAAACACATAGATAAACAAAATCGCGCCAAGCGAAGCTCCCTCAGTTATTCCCGCAACATCGGGGGAAGCAAGCGGATTGCGGATCACGCCTTGCAGGATTGCACCGGCTACGGCCAGGGAAGCGCCAACCAGCACGGCAATAAAAATTCTCGGCAGACGGAGATTCACGACAATCACTTGTTCTCCCGGTTCAGCCATGCCAAATATGGCCTTCAAGACGGTCATCGGCGGGAGATATTGGCTGCTGACCCCTACGCTGATGATCATCATTCCGATACATAGGAGAGCAAGGAGCAGGCAGATCCACAGGATTCTCCTTTTTTTGGCCAGGAGAGACGAAGGAACAGGGAGCGATGCAGCTTTGTTGGATTTGGCCATCAGTTCTTCACCCCTCTTCTAGCGATGTATACGAAGAACGGAACGCCCAAGATTGCGGTCATGACGCCAACCGGAATTTCCTTTGGCATGGCGATGTATCTGGAGCCGATGTCAGCTGATACGAGCAGGATGGCACCCGTCAAGGCGCAATAGGGCAAAATCCAACGATGATCCGCCCCTACAAAATGGCGGATGATATGCGGGATGATAATGCCAACAAATGCGATGGGGCCAGCCACGGCAACAGAGCCCCCGGCAAGCAAGATGACGGCTGCTGCAGCTAATGCTTTAATTAAGCCCGTGCGTTGGCCAAGCCCTTGCGCGACGGTTTCTCCCATAGCTAACACGTTAAGTTGTCCAGCGAGCAAGAGGGCAAGAACCATGCCAATCCCCATATAAGGAAGTACGTTTAGAAGCTGCTCCGTCCCGCGCCCAGTCACGGATCCTACCAGCCAGACGAGCACCTGATCGAACATTTTGCCGTCGGAGAGCATAAGCCCTTGAGTCAACGAGTAAAAAAACGCTGCCATCGAAGCTCCTGCCAACGTAATCTTGATGGGCGTCATTCCGTCCCGTCCCAGGCTTCCGAGAAGAAACACCACCGCTCCGCTAAGGGCAGCTCCGATTAGTGCGACCCAGGTTAAGGCTTGTATTCCCGATAAGCCAAGCCAACCCGAAGCCAGGATAATAAAGAAAGCCGCTCCGGAATTCACGCCCAGCGTGCTGGGCGAAGCGATGGGGTTGCGGGTAATGACCTGCATCAATGCGCCCGCAACGGCGAGGCAGGCACCAACGGCAGCAGCGATGAAAGCGCGAGGTACGCGAGCCGTCTGAACGAGCAAGTGCTCATTGCTTCCGTTCGGATGGACAAATGATTCCCAGACGGTAGAAAATGGGATGTCCGTCACGCCGAAGCTGATACTGCATATGACGGCAGCGGCTAATACCAATGCGCAAATCAACAAGCCTAAACCTTTCATCGGACTAGATTACCCACTTTCTAGATCAAAAATAATAATGACCATTAAATCTTAGAAGATAGGGAAGAGTCTGTCAATGAGGCTGATAATCATTCTTAATTGTATTGACAAACCAAAGAGGGATGTCTTATATTCATGAAGATGATAATCATTATCACTTAATTAGAACGCCATATTTTCTAAAGGGGAGAACGAACAATGAACAATACTCATACTAAAAAAACGAACCGCAGGCGCATTGCCTTATGGGCTTTCGCAGTGATGGCGCTGGCACTTGTCGTTGCGGGATGCGGGAATAGTAATACGCAAGGATCGTCCGGCAATACCGATACCAAGAACAGTGCGGCAGCCGAGAACCAAGCGGGAGGCAACAGCACGAATAACACGACGGATGACAAACGGGTCGTTAAACATGCGATGGGGGAAACGGAAATCACAGGCACCCCGCAAAAAGTTGTGGTTTTGACGAACGAAGGTACGGAAGCGCTGTTGGCGCTGGGAATCAAGCCGGTTGGCGCTGTGCGCTCCTGGCTGGGGGATCCGTGGTACCCGCATATTCAGGACGAGATGGAGGGTGTAACGGTGGTTGGTGAGGAAAGCCAGCCGAACCTTGAGCTGATCGCTGGCTTGAAGCCTGACCTCATTATCGGGAACAAGATGCGCCAGGAGAAGGTATATGAACAACTGCAGGCGATTGCACCTACTGTGATGTCCGAGGATTTGCGCGGCAATTGGATGAGCAATTTCAAATTGTATGCGGAAGCGTTGGGACTCACCGATAAAGGCAATGAGCTGCTGGCTGAATTCGATGCACGGATTCAAGACTTTAAGGCTAAAGCCGGAGATAAATTGAACGAAACCGTATCCGTCGTTCGCTTTATGGATGGGAAAACCCGCGTTTACCATACGAACACGTTCTCGGGGATTATTTTTGAACAGCTGGGTATTGCCAGAAACGCCATGACACTGAACGCCAAAGATACGTTTGTGGATGAAATCACCAAAGAACGGCTGCCTGAGGTAGAGGCCGACCGAATTTTCTACTTCACTTACGAAACCGGCGACGGAAATGCGAGCCAAACCGAGCAAGATTGGACAAACGATCCGTTATGGAAGAACCTAAGCGCCGTCAAGAACGGCAAAGCCTACAAAGTTGACGACGCGATCTGGAATACCGCCGGCGGGATCAAAGCGGCCAATTTGATGCTGGACGACTTGTACAAATTTTATGAACTTGAAAAGTAAAGATTATTGAACCGGCCTTGAGAACCGTCCGACAATCTCCGTGGATTGAACCACATTCATGAATGCGTGAGGGTCTGTACTAACCACAGCTTTCCGGACGGCAGCTAGTTCGTATCGGGTTGTCACGGTCATTAAGGTATAGTTTTTCTCTTCGTGATACCCGCCTTCAGAACTGAGGCAGGTAATGCCGTGATGCAGCTTGCGCAGTTGGCAGAGCATCTCGTCTTTACGCTTCGTAATGATGAAGCAGGTGACCTTGATATGACCAACATGGATCATATCGACGACTTTCCCTTTGACGAAGGTCGATAACATTGAATACAGGGCTAGATCCCAGCTTTGAAAAAAGCCAAGCGCTAGAATAACGAGCCCGTTAAGCAGAAAGAGGATGTTCCCCATGGGGACGTCCTTTTTTCGTGTGACGATGGATCCAAGAATATCAAACCCGCCGGTCGAGCCGCCAGCCCGCAGCGAAAATCCGATGCCCGCTGCAGAGATGATTCCGCCGAATACCGCGGCTAGAATCGGATCTCGGGTGACTTTCACCTCGGGGATGATGGAGATAAACCAGGTGGTGCTGACAACAGAGATACAGCTAAGCACGATATAACGGCGTCCCACCGCTTTCCAGCCCCATATTATCAAGGGTACATTAATCAAAAAGTAGACAAGCGAGATATTCCATCCCGTCAAATACACGATGATGGAAGCAAGGCCTGTGACGCCCCCGGACAATAGTTTATGCGGAATCAGGAACAAATTGAGCCCTACTGCTACAAGTACGGCGGACAGCAGAATGACGCCGATCTCCTGCGTAGGCTTTAGGCATGCTCGAAGCGGTTTTTCAATCATCGGACGATACTGGTCCAAATTCATAACTGATGCCTTCCTTAAAAATATCGTTTATAAAATATGATTATCGGCTTAAATTATCTTTTTTATCACATCAACCGACTATGACTTATCTCACCGCTTACTGGGAATCTTATTGGATAATTCTCACTTGAAAGCGGGGGATATCCATGGTACAACCAAAGGGAAGTGGCGGGAATGGCCGTCAAGAGACGGACCCGGCACTTCGCCTGAGCCGGTTTAAGGCGGAAGTCATGATGAATGAGGGATACAATATACCTCAAGAGCGGCCGGATGACGTGAAATATGAAGTTGCCCAATCGTTAGGAGTTCCACTCCGCGAAGGCGATAACGGTGATTTGACGACCGCGAAGGCCGGCAAGGTTGGCGGTGTGATCGGCGGGGCGATGGTCAAGGAAATGATCCGCTTGGCTAAACAACGCTTAAACAATCAGCAGTAAGATAGGTTACCAGAGAAAAATGCAGGAGGGTTCACCATGGCTGTGAATGAATGGGAACAACTGAAGCTCCACCTGGATAAGTGGGTGGAAGAGTGCCGAGAAACCAGCGCTGCAGGCAAGGTTGCGGAGTATATCCCTGAGCTGTCAAAGGCGAAGCCGGATATGCTCGGGATTCATATCCTGGATGCCAAGGGGCGATCCATCTCCGCAGGCGAAGCCCAGGACAGTTTTACGATGCAGAGCATTTCGAAGGTGTTCACGTTGATTCTGGCGCTCATGGACCATGGGGAATCCGCGGTATTTTCCAAGGTAGGCATGGAACCGACCGGCGATCACTTTAACTCCATCATGAAGCTGGAGTTGGTGCAGCCGGCGATTCCGTTTAACCCGTTAATTAATGCCGGCGCTATCGTGGTATCCTCCATGATTAAAGGGGAGAATGCGGAGGCGAAATCGGCGCGGATCTTGGCTTTCTTTCGCGAGTTGGCCGGCAATCCCAACCTGGAATACGATATGCAAGTATACATTTCAGAATCGAAGACGGCGCATTTGAACCGATCAATCGCTTATTTTTTGCTGGATAAAGGAGTGTTGGGCTGCGGCGTTGATGAGGTGCTGGACATCTACTTCCGCCATTGCGCGATTAAGGTCTGCTGCGCGGATTTAGCGCGGATGGCGCTGGTCCTGGCCTTCGACGGGAAGGACCCCTTGACGGGCAAGACGCTGATACCTAGAAGGTATGTGCAAATCGCCAAGACGTTTATGGTCACCTGCGGGATGTACAACGGGTCCGGGGAATTTGCCATCGAAGCTGGGCTTCCGGCGAAGAGCGGCGTATCCGGCGGGATCTTGACGCTTGTGCCCGGACGTTACGGGATTGGTGTGGTCGGGCCCGCACTCAATTCCAAAGGCAATAGCATTGCGGGCGTGCAATTAATTGAACGGCTGTCGCAAACGTTGGATTGGAGCCTATTTTAATATGGAAAGGGCAGACTTTGGTGAATAAACATTTTCGGGCAATTTTAAAACAAATTGTGCATTGCTCTCATACCCACTTCCGTTTGGAGTCGTTACTATAAAGGATGTAAACAGATATTTACGATTTAAATGGGAGGGTTATCAATGTTTAAATGGAAGCGTTTACTGACGACGCTGGTAGCGGTTACCATGGTTGGGGCGCTGGCTGCCTGCGGCGGCGGTACGAACGGTAATGCAGCTAAACCGGCAGGAGCGGCTGGGGAAGGCAATGCCGCAACTAGCACGGGCAGTGAGCCGGTGAAACTGCGGATTATGTGGTGGGGGGCGCAGGAACGGCATGAAGCCACCTTGGCAGCCCTTGATTTGTACACGAAAAACCATCCGAACGTCACCTTTGAACCGGAATACTCCGGGATGGACGGTTACTTGGACAAGCTGTCAACCCAGGCAGCGGCGAAAAATGCGCCGGACATCATCCAACTCGATCCAGGCTGGACACCGGACTGGGCGAGCCGCAAGCAATTGGCTCCTCTGGATGGGGTTGACGTATCGAAGATCGATCCGAAGCTGTTAGCCGGCGGACAACTGGATGGAACGCAATACGCTGTTCCTCTTGGTTCGGTGGCATTCGGGATGATTTATGATAAAGCCGCGCTGGACAAGCTGGGCGTCAAAAATCCGGAAAACGGCTGGACTTGGGATGATTTCTTCGCACTGGCGAAGGAGCTGAAAGGCAAGCTGCCAAGCGGTCAGTATTTTACAAAAGATTATGCAGCCAACTACTTCATGTACTCGGCTTATCAGTATAGTAAAGGCAAAGGCACGGTCATTACGGAGGATGGGAAGTTTAACATCGATGAAGCTTCCTTCCTGGAATGGACCAAGCATTTTGAAGAGCTGCGCAACGAAGGGTTAGTACCGCCAGCGGACGTCAACTCCTCTGACAAAGAGTTCGATCCGCAAATGGACCTGATGGTTGCCGGAAAAATTTTGTTCCGTTACAGCTTCTCCAACAACTACGGTGCATGGGACAGCATCAAGCCAGGCGCTTACGCGCTCGTTACGATGCCGAGAGCCGAGGAAGCCGGCGGTTGGCTGAAGCCGTCGATGTACCTGGCCGTGTCCGACAACTCCGAGCATAAGGCAGAGGCAGTAGAGTTTATCAACTGGTTCGTCAATGATCCGGAAGCTTCGAAAATCCTGAAAACCTCGCGGGGCTTGCCGGTCAACAAGGATAACGCGGCAGCGCTGGAATCCAGCATGAGCGATGTGGATAAGGTAGGCATGGAGCTGCTCCGCGCTACTGAGAAAGACGGCCAAACTTGGACGGCCGGTGCAGGGGGCTGGACGAACTATATCGATAAGGACTTCCCTCTGGTACATGATCAGCTGAGCTTTGGCAAGATCACTCCAGAAGAAGCCTACAAGCAGTTGAAAGAAGCAGCTATGGCTTACGAATAAGACTTACATTCGACTTCAGCCCGGAACAGGATTCTCGTTCCGGGTTGAGTTTTACCAGGGAAGGGGGAAGTATAGATGCTGCGCATCCAAGATGTTCTGGACCGGCTAACAGCGGCCCAGCCTACCGTGGACGGTTTAGTCTGCGGCAAGCCGGAGACACAAGTGCGCGGAATCGCCGTCACGTTTATGGCAACGCAATCAGCCATCGAGCAGGCGGCTTCGCTGGGAGCGAACCTGTTGATTTCGCATGAAGGGGTATTTTACAGCCATCGACCGGACGGGAACAAGTTGCTGGAAGAGGATCCCGTTGCCCGGCATAAGCTGCAGCGACTGAAGGAGCTGGACCTTGCGATTTATCGGTATCATGACGGCATTCACCGAGAGACGCCGGACGGCATTACGGCCGGGTTGATCGAGGAGCTCGGTTGGCAGGATGCAGTAGGGGAATATCGCCCGGCTTCCGCAGTGTTAGATCTGCCAGCAGCGACCCTTAAGGATTTGGTCAGCTTGTTGAAACGGAAGCTGAATCTTCCGTTTATCCGATTCACGGGCAATCCGGATATGGGATGTCGGAAGGTCGGAGTGCTGGTTGGCTACCGGGGCGGCGGCGAGCTGGCAATCCCGCTGCTGGGAGAGGTCGACTTGATCATCGCCGGCGAAGGCCCGGAATGGGAAGCGCCCGAGTATGTACGGGACGCCGTTTATCAAGGCCGGGAGAAGGCGATGATTTTCCTTGGCCACGGTCCCAGCGAAGCACCTGGAATGAGGCGGTTAGCCGGCAAGCTCCGCATGGCTTTCCCGACCCTTCCGGTGCATGTGATCGAAAATGAAACGTTATTTCAATGGAGATGACAGGGGGAGATTCCATGAACAAATCAACCACAATGACGGAAGTTGGGTATGATGCCTGGCTTCGATACCGGAGGATTGAACCGGGAGAGAGACGGACGGAGTTAGATCAATTTGACGGCATCGTTATCGATGGCACGGATGAACCGGCAGCGCACACTGCTGCTCAGGAGCTGTCGAGAGGTTTATCCCAAATGCTGGGGCGTGAGATTTCTATTATGGAAAGTGCAGGGGACCGTCCTTGTTTTGTGCTGGGGCTGTTGGGGCATAGTCCTATCCTAGATGAGGTGTTTTCGGAAGGGAAGGCTTCCTTGCAATTGGGGGCGGAAGGCTATGCTCTGCGGTATAAACCGGATTCCGCTCGGTTCGCCATCGGTGCGGAGAATGCCTCCGGTTTATTGTACGGGGTGTTTGACTTGCTGCGCCGCTTGGGGACTGGACAGTCGCTGCAAGGACTGAATATTTCGGAGCGACCGGTGAACGTACTGCGGATGGTGAATCAATGGGACAACATGGACGGCAGTATTGAGCGCGGTTACGCAGGAGCTTCGATTTTTTACGAAAATCATCGGTTCACACAGAACCTGGAACGCATTACCGACTATGCGCGGCTGCTGGCATCAACAGGGATCAACGCGATTTCCATTAACAATGTCAATGTGCATCGGGTCGAGACCGGGCTGATTACGAAGGAATTTCTGCCGGATGTCGCCAAGGTGGCTGAAATCTTCCGCAGCTATGGCATTAAGCTGTTCCTCAGCATTAATTACGCAGCGCCGCTTGAAATCGGCGGATTATCTACTGCCGATCCGCTGGTTCCAGAGGTTGCAGCATGGTGGCGGGAGCGCGCAGATGAGATTTACCAGGCGATCCCGGACTTTGGCGGCTTCTTGGTAAAGGCAGATTCGGAGAACCGACCGGGACCATTTACGTATGGACGGGATCATGCAGACGGTGCCAATATGCTGGCCGAGGCATTGGAACCTTACGGCGGACTAGTGATCTGGCGCTGCTTCGTTTACAACTGTAAGCAGGACTGGCGGGATCGCAAAACAGATCGGGCACGGGCTGCCTATGATCATTTCGTTCCGCTCGATGGACGGTTTAAAGAGAACGTGATTTTGCAGGTCAAAAACGGCCCAATCGACTTTCAAGTGCGCGAGCCCGTATCGCCGCTGCTAGGTGCGATGCCTGCGACAAATCAAATGATCGAGTTCCAAATCACCCAAGAATATACCGGGCAGCAACGTCATGTCTGCTACCTCGTACCTCAGTGGAAGGAAGTGCTGGACTTCGATACCCATCTGAAGGGCGAGGGCTCGACCATCAAACGGATTGTGGACGGTACGCTGCATAGTTCCCGTTACAGCGGGTTTGCCGCGGTTTCCAATATCGGGAACGATGCTAACTGGACCGGTCATTTGCTGGCACAGGCGAACTTTTATGGCTATGGGCGGCTGGCCTGGAATCCGGACCTTAGCGCTGAAGCGATTGCGGAGGAATGGATTAAGCTCGTATTTGGAAGCGACGAGCGGGTCAACCAAGTGATCCTTCGTATTTTGATGGATTCCTGGAGCATTTATGAAAGCTACACCGCTCCGCTGGGCATCGGCTTTATGGTGAATCCAAACCATCATTATGGCCCGAATGTCGATGGTTATGAATACTCGATGTGGGGGACGTATCATTTTGCGGATTGCCACGGGATCGGTGTGGACCGCACGAAAGCTACGGGAACGGGATATACCTCACAATATGCAGAGCCGAATCAAAGTTTATACGAAAAGCTGGAGACGTGTCCCGACGAGCTGTTGCTCTTCTTCCATCACGTGCCGTACACCCATGTGCTCCAATCCGGCAAGACGGTCATTCAGCATATTTACGATACTCATTTTGAAGGGGTTGAGCGAGCCGAGGAGTTGGTGGAATTGTGGGCTGGTCTATCCGGCTTGATGGAAGATTCGCTGCATCAGCAGGTTGCCGAGCGATTGGCGGAGCAAGCGGAGCATGCCAAGGAGTGGCGTGACCAAATCAATACGTACTTCTATCGCAAAAGCGGCATTAACGATCAGCAAGGACGTCGGATTTATTAAGATTATTTTTTTCGTGATATTTTAAAAGATTTCGAGGATTCCTCTTCTACAACCGGCCGTGGGCCCGCCCTATACTTGAACTATAAGGCATTCTGAAACTGCAGAGGTGAATCAAGCATGAAAAGTTCCGCGGCCTTGAGCTTAGAAGACGCGCCAGTCAGCAACAAACGCCGGACCTTCCACAAACGATGGAATGCTCCGGTGGCCGGCTATTTATTTATTTCACCGTGGCTGCTCGGGTTTCTCGGGCTGACCGCATACCCGCTGATTTTATCGTTGTACTACTCGTTTACGGACTACACGTTGTTGGAACCGATTCATTGGGTAGGGACCAAAAACTACGAGCTGATCTTTACGGCAGACTCCAAATTTGTCACCTCGGTTAAGGTTACGTTCCTGTACGTCTTAGCCTCGGTCCCTCTCAAGCTGATCGCAGCGTTGCTTGTCGCCATGGTGTTGAACCGGGCGGTGCGGGGGATCGGATTGTACCGTACGGCGATTTACTTCCCGTCGTTGATCGGCGGCAGTATCGCGGTATCGCTGCTTTGGCGGAATATTTTTGGTGTAGACGGGATCTTTAACAAAATTATCGGAGCGTTTGGCTTTGAGGGGAAAGGTTGGATCACCAGCCCAGATACGGCGTTAAGTACGCTGGTGTTGCTGACGGTCTGGCAGTTCGGTTCATCGATGGTAATCTTCCTGGCCGGACTTAAGCAAATCCCGGCTGAACTGTATGAGGCATCCGCCGTGGACGGCGCCGGTAGGTTCCGTCAGTTCTTCAACATCACGCTGCCGATGCTCTCGCCGGTATTGTACTTCAACCTGGTGATGGGCGTGATCAACGCGTTCCAAATGTTTACGTCAGCGTTTGTCATCACAAACGGCGGCCCAATGAACTCGACGTTTGTGTATGCGCTATATTTGTACGAGCGGGCGTTTAGCCGGTATCAGCTGGGTTATTCGTCGGCACTCGCCTGGATCATGTTGGTGATGATCGTGATTGCTACGTTAATCATTGCCGGAACTTCGAAATATTGGGTGTTCTACGAGACGGAACCGGAAGGGAGAAATGGCAAATGACCTTTAAATGGAAGCCGCTGGTTCGGCACTTCTTTATGATTCTGTTTAGCTTGGTCATGATCTACCCCGTGCTGTGGTGGATCGGCGCGTCGCTGAAGACGAACGGCGAGCTGGCTTCGCCAAATATTTTCCCTTCGGTTCCTCAATGGAGCAACTTTGTGAAGGGCTGGAATGCGGTGCCGGGTCACACATTCACCGATTTCTATCTGAACACTTTCGCCTTAGAGGCCGCGGTTATTGCTGCGACGCTGGTATCCAGCACGCTCGTAGCGTTTGGGTTCGGAAGATTGAATTTCCCTTTGAAAAACCTCTGGTTCTCCTTGTTTATGCTTACGTTAATGATGCCGGGGCAAGTGCTGATTATTCCTCAATACGCTTTGTTCCACCAGCTCGGATGGGTGAATACGTATTTGCCGTTTATCGTGCCGCATATGCTTGCGGGCGGTGCGGGCGGGACGTTCTTCGTCTTCCTGCTGATCCAGTTCGTGCGCGGCATTCCGAAGGAGTTGGACGAATCGGCCAAAATCGACGGCTGCTCGTGGTTCGGGATCTACTTTCGGATTGTCATGCCGCTGATGGTTCCGGCGATCGTGACCGTCACCATCTTCTGCTTCTTGTGGAACTGGGACGACTTCCTTGGACATCTGTTGTATCTCAATTCGGTAGACAAATATACGGTTAGCCTGGCGCTGCGGATGATTAACGATTCCCAGTCGGCTCAAGAATGGGGACAACTGCTGGCGATGTCGCTCGTCTCCATCATTCCGGCTACCTTGATCTTTATGTTCTTGCAAAAATACTTCGTTGAAGGGATTGCCACAACCGGAATAAAGGGATAAGGGTGGCGGATAGCCAATTATATAACGGTAAAGCGTGAACGACCTTCGCAGCTTTACCGTTTTTTCCTTACCTGAAGGGAGTGCAGCCTTGCGCATGACGAATCCGTTTAAGAAATTCAGAATTGACAGTTTGTTTTTTCGCAGTTTTTCTATCTTTATGGTGGCCGTCTTGGCTTGTATTGCCTGGGCCAGCTATCTTATTTCATCGAATGAACTGGCCAAGACCAGTTCCCATTACCAGCAGTTGTTGCTGGATGAGCTAAATAACGAAATTACCACTCGGTTGGTGACGATTGAGCAAATTTCGTTGTCGACGTCACGCGATAATGAACTGATTACGTTCCTGCGCGATCGGCAGGATGAATACGATCGGCATCGCCGCTCTGTGAGTGTGGAGCGCGCTTTAGCGAATTTGACCTATTCGATTCCGATCATCCAAGGAATCGACTTATATATGGAGCGTCCGTTACGTGGGGACGCCAACAGCTATATCCAATTCCGTAGTCTAGGCGATCTGGCTAAGCAAGATTGGGTGGAGGCGCTCGACAAGAATGATTTTGCCTGGGTTAGCGAGCATAAAGTCCCAAGTTTCCAAGGGAACGTGCGGGTGCTCAGCTTCGCCCGCAAAATCGTCGAGGAGAACAAATACCTCGGCGTGCTCGTCGTCCACGTCAAAGCCAAAGAGATTGAACAACTCTTAGCTGGACATTCTGCGCCGGCGAATCGGATAATGATTGACACGTTGGGCCAGCTGACACTAAAAACCGGCCTGGTGCCTGAGCATACCGAGTTATCCCAATGGATCAATGTAAAAACGGATCAATCGGGATACGTTCATATCCGGGGGAACAAGGAGCTGGGGGATTCCCTGCTGGTATATTCCAAGATGCAGGATTCCCATTGGATGCTCGTGGAAGTCACGCCTTGGAGTGAAATTACGAGCGGCAGTTTCCGTCTGGCACTGGTCATCGGCGTGATTGGCGTGATCGCCATTTTGCTTGTCTTGTTGCTTACGCTTTACTTAAGCCGCCAATTTACCAAACCGATCAAACAGCTGGTGACCGCCATGCGGCAATATTTCGTAGGCGGCCGGGAAGAAGCAGGCAGCGGCGAGCATCCCGTTGATCTGCCCAACGATTACGAGAACGAGTTTGGGTATCTGTTTGATGGATATCGCAAGCAGATGGAGCAGATTGAAGAGTTGTACCGATCACTGCGACTAAGATACGAGCAGCAACGTAAAGCGGAAATCGAAGCGCTGCAGGCCAATATCAACCCGCATTTTTTGTACAACATGCTGGATCAATTAAACTGGATGGCCATCGAAGCTGGACAGGACGAGCTTAGCCGGATTCTCGAGCTGATGGGCAGGATGTTTCGGATTGGCTTATCCAACGGCAACAGCTTTATTACCATTGGCGAGGAGCTGGAGCATATCCATTGTTACTTGGAAATTCAGCAACTTCGTTGGCAAGCCGGAGGCGGCGGTGAACTGGACTACACGATCGATGCTCCGTTCTCCGTTCAGGAGTTGTTTATTCCCAAGCTGACACTGCAACCGTTCGTTGAGAATGCCATCGTCCACGGATTTAACGGACGTACTTGCGGGAAGTTGTGGATCACGCTGGAGGAACAGTCGAACCGGCTTGTGATTACGATCGATGGACGACGGCGCTGGACTGCAGCAGGCCGTGCCTCGTGAGCGGAAGCGGAGAACGGGAGGTTACGGCATCCGCAATGTGAAGGAGCGTATCGCGGGTTACTTTGAAGGCGCTTACGGCGTAGAGTTATCTCAACGGGAGGAAGGGGGAACCCGTGTGGTGATTACGTTGCCGAAGCTGTTGGAGCCCCCGGTGCCTCAACTGATCGAACCGCTTGAACCAGGACCGGCTGCATAAACCGTAGGTCCGTGCCGAAACATCTAAAACATCTTGGAGAGAACTGTCAAGGAGGTAGTTGAGGGTGTGGAAAATCGCCATCATTGATGATGAACGCCAAGTGCTGCAGGGGATGAAACGGGCGATTCCGTGGGAACAGCTTGGGGCGACCTGGGTTGGGGAAGCCCAGAACGGGAAGGACGGGCTGGAGGTGGTCCGGCAAACCAATCCGGATATCGTCATCACGGATATTTATATGCCTGCGATGAATGGCATTGATATGATTGAGCAGCTGCGGAAGGAAGGGTATGACGGGAAAGTCATTATTTTTAGCGGCTACTCCGATTTCGAGCATGCGCGGCAAGCGCTGCGCTTTAATGTCAGCGATTACGTCTCCAAGCCGATCAGTATGCCCACGCTGAAGTCAATTCTGGGCAAGGTGATCGATGAGTTGGCCGAGGAGGAAGAAAACCGTCGTAAACAGGGCGAGCTGGAGCGAAAGTTGAGCCTGTATGAGCCGTTTATTGAGAAGGAATGGGTTCGCTCGGCGGTTGTCGGAACGCTGGACAGCTCTTACCGCGAGGCTGGGCGATTGCCGGAGCCTTATCGGCATTGGACGGATTTTCGCCACGTGACGATCGGGATCGATCTTGTCCGGGATGCGCGCGTTGGCCAATTTTCCTTGACGGATTGGAATCTGTTCCGTTTTGCGATCAGCAATATTGTTTGCGAGGTGGCCCGCAAAAGGTTCGGTACTGTGGAATATACCGAGTTGCACAGCACGAGGGCTGTTTTAATCGTCCACCCGCGTCCAGAGGAGCCCAAGGAATTGCTGGAGCAGAAGCTATATGAACTGGGTGTGAAGCTGATCGATGCGATCAAAAGCTATCTGAAACTGGTTGTCCGCGTCGGGATTGGAGGCGTGAAAGCGCAGTGGCAGCACATTCCGGATTCTACGGAAGAAGCGTTCCGCGCGATCGACATGAGGTTGGGACGGCGAGATTCCACATACGCGTTATATCATTATCAGGACGAAGAAGACGGAAACACGGCAGCGGCGAATTTATTTTCGGTGAAATTTTACGTGGAATTGGCTTCGGCGTTGAAGGCGTCCCAGGAAGCGGAAGCTAAGAAGCTGGTGGCTGATTACATGAACCGGCTGGAGCTGCAGAAAGCGATGACTCCGGAAACGGTGCAAATTTTAGCTTGTGAGCTATGGGGGGTATTTACGTATTGCCTCTATGAAACTGGGGTGCTGCTGAATGATCTGGTCCCCGAAGGGCAGATCACCAAAGAGTTGGTAGGCTTAACGGGGCCAGAGCAGCTGACCGAATGGTTGTCGGATAAAATTACGCTGATCTGCAGCAGCCGCCAATGGCGGGGGAACAGCAAGCACCGGCAGGTGGTGGATTACATGACCGGTTATATTCACGAGCATTATGCTGAGGACATTACGCTGGCGGAGTTGTCGGAGAAGCTTTACATTTCCCGCAACCACTTGTCGATCATATTCAAAAACATGACCGGCGAAACGTTCAACAACTACTTAACGCGTGTTCGGATCGAAAAAGCCCGCGAGTTGTTGCTTGAGCGCAATCGGCTTGTTTATGAGGTCGCCGAACAGGTCGGCTACAAGAATGTGCCTTATTTCAGTACACTGTTCAAAAAAATCACCGGTATGAGCCCAACCGATTTGATCAAATAAAGAAACTGGGGAGAGAGATATCATGATAAACATCGCCATTATTGGCACTGGCTCGATTGCAAGTACCCATCTGGAGGCGTTTGCCCGCTTTCGTGACCGTTGCCGGATTATGGCGCTGGTCGATCGAAGCGGAGGGAAGGCGGCCAAGCTCAAAGAGCGTTTTGGATTGGACTGCACGATCTACTCGGATTACAAGGAAGTGTTGAGCTTAGAATCGGTGGATTTAGTATCGATCTGTACACCGCCGTCAACTCACGCCGACATTGCTTCGGATTTTCTGCTTGCGGGCAAGCATGTACTGGTGGAAAAGCCGATGGCTCCATCATTGTCCGAATGTGATCGGATGCTGGAGGCAGCTGCCCAAGGTCAAGCGCTGTTGTCCGTTGTGGGGCAGAACCGCTTCTATGATCCGATTCGCCGGGTGAAGCGGGTGATTGATGCCGGCTTGGCTGGCCGCATTGTCCATACCGAGGTGAATTCCTATTGGTGGCGCGGCAGCAGCTATTACGATGTGGAATGGCGGGGGACGTGGGAAAATGAAGGTGGTGGTTGTGTGATGAACCACGCGGTGCATCATCTGGACCTGCTGCTATGGCTTCGGGGGATGCCTTCTAGAGTCCACGCAGTTACCGCCAATACGTCGCACAGGAATTCCCAGGTCGAGGATTTGTCTATCGCGGTCTTGGAGTATCCCGACGGAGGTCTTGCGCAAGTGACCAGTTCCGTTGTTCATCATGGTGAAGAACAACGGCTTGTTTTTCAGGGGGAGCGCGCGAAGGTGGGAATTCCTTGGCAACTGTATGCCTCGGAAGAAGGTGAAGGCGGATTTCCGAAGCGGAATCCGGATCTGGAAGTGGAGATCCAACGAGCAGCGGAGGAGGTCGTGCCGCTTCAATACACCGGACATGCCGGGCAAATTGACGATGTGCTTACCGCCATTGAAACGGGCTCTCGGCAGGTGCTGATCGACGGGAATGAGGGGCGAAACACGATCGAGCTGATCATGGCGATTTATGAATCAGCCGCAACGGGGAAAGTGGTTACGCTGCCATTGGCTAAAGATTCAATCTTTTATTCACGGGAGAGGATTATCGGTCGAGCCCCTAGGTTTCACCAACAGGCTTAAGACGATGATTATGGAGGAGGAATCAGGCATGGCCATCACATTTAGCATTATCGGCGGAGCGGGCTTTCGTGCCCAATATTATTTACGGATTGCCGAGGCGATGCCGGATCGGTTCCAAATCGGGGGTCTGGTTGTCCGCGACGAAACGAAGGCACTCGCGATGGAGCGTCAGTGGGGCGTCCGAACGTACCGCTCGGTGGAAGCTCTGCTCCAGCAAGAGCAGCAGGATTTCGTTGTGCTGTCGGTGAGCGGCTCAGAGATGCTGCCTTACTTGCTAAAACTGGCCGAAACGGGGATTCCCGTCCTCTCGGAAACTCCACCGGCGGCGGACCTCGCAGGACTGGAGTTGCTGTATGCACGGCTCGGCCAAAGCGGGGCGAAAATCCAGGTGGCAGAGCAGTATCATCTGCATCCGATTCAGCAAGCGAGACTCCAGTTGATTGAAACGGGACGGCTGGGACGGATTACCGAAGCAACCGTCTCTATCTCCCATTTATACCACGGTGTCAGTCTGATTCGCCGGCTGCTGGGAGTTTCTTTTGAGGAAGTGCGGATTCGCGCCATGCGGTTTGAATCAAGTTGGGTACAGGGGCCAACACGCAGCGGTCCGCCTACGGAGGATCGGCTCGTCCCTTCGTTACGAGAACTGGCATGGCTTGATTTCGGCGACCGGTTGGGGATCTATGATTTTACCCGCGATCAGCATCGCTCCTGGATTCGCTCCAATCATTGCTGTGTCCGCGGCGAACGCGGTGAAATCTTCGATTCGCGGGTATTCATTCAGCAGGAAGATACCACCCCGCTGCAACTGGAGCTGAAACGGGTGAATAAGGGCGAGCTGGAGAACCAGGAGGGATATTTTCTGCAAGGTATTCTCTGCGGGGAGCAGTGGCTGTATACCAATCCGTTTGCGCCGGCTAGATTATATGATGATGAGCTGGCGATTGCGACCTGCCTGATGAAGATGGGTGAGTATGTTCAAGGCGGGCCGGAGTTTTACGGATTGTGGGAAGCTGCACAGGATCATTATCTCGGAATGATGATTGAACGGGCGGCGCTTACTGGGGAAACGGTGGTTGCTGCACGTCCGAGCTGGGCCTAAATTTTCCTTGAAAAAAGATTTGACCTTCACGTTACGTCAACGTTTATCATGAGTGTTGTCAGGAGGTGAGCTTGTGGAATACACCATTCAGAAGCTGGGGAATCTTGCAGGGGTCAGTACCCGGACGCTGCGTTATTACGATGAGATCGGACTACTGAAGCCGGCCAGAACGAACTCGTCGGGATATCGCATTTACGGTCGTCGGGAAGTCGATCTGCTGCAGCAGATTTTATTCTATCGGGAACTTGGCCTTAGTTTGGAAGATATCCGGTCCATCGTCACCGATCCCGGATTCGACGGTACCCGCGCGCTGAAAGAACATCGGAATCAACTCCTTGACAAACGCAAGCAACTCGACGCATTAATCGCCAATGTGGAAAAAACGATCGCGTCGCATGAAGGGAGAATCACGATGCAAGATCAAGAAAAATTTGAAGGCTTCAAGAAGCAGTTGATCGAGGAGAACGAGCGTAAATATGGCCGGGAGATCCGGGAAAAATATGGGGTAGACACGGTGGAGAAATCCAATCGGAAGCTGATGAATATGACCAAAGAGGAATACGAAAAGGTGACGCAGCTGGAGAACGAAGTAAAAGCCACGTTAGCCGAAGCCATCAAGACGGGCGATCCCGCCGGTGAACTTGCGCAGAAGGCCGCAGATTTGCACAAGCAGTGGTTGACGTTCTACTGGAGTGATTACAGCAAGGAAGCCCATGCCGGGCTGGCGCAAATGTACGTCGATGATGAGCGCTTTAAAGCTTATTACGACAAGGATCAGCCTGGAGCGGCCGAGTTCCTGCGGGATGCGATTCAAATCTATACCGGGATGAAATCATAAGAAATAGCTCTCCTTTCCGTTTGTCGGGGAGGAGAGCTGTTTTTTGTTGGAGCAGGGTGTGGTTTAAGGTTTACGCCCTACGACCTACGCCTTACGCCCAGTTCCCGTTGCGGAATACCGGCTCGATCGTCCCGTCGGCCAGCTCGCCGTCAATGTTGAGCTCGGCGGAGCCGATCATAAAGTCTACATGTGTTAGACTGACGTTGGCTCCTCTAGCGAGCAGCTCTTCTTTGCTTAGCTTGGCGCCGTTTTCGATATTTACCGGATAAGCGCTGCCCAAGGCGAAATGGCAAGATGCGTTCTCGTCAATCCCGGTGTTATAAAAGATCCGGTTTAGTCTTGAGATCGGCGAGTCATGCGGCACCAGGGCGATTTCACCGAGATAATTGGCTCCCTCGTCTGTTTGGAGCAGGTTCTCCATATGCTCCCGTCCGGATTTGGCGTCGAAACTTACGACTTTACCATCCTTGAACGTCAGCGTTAAGCCTTCGACAAGTTGGCCGTTCAAATTCAGCGGCATTGTGCTGGCTACGGTCCCGTTCACCCCGGTACGGTGCGGCATCGAATAGATTTCCTCCGTCGGCATATTGGCGACAAAATAGTTCCCCGCCGCATTGTAATCCCCACCGCCCAGCCATAGATGGCCTTCGGGTAACTCGACTTGGAGATCGGTGCCCGGTGCGCGGTAATGCAGCTTTTTGTACCGTTTGGCATTCATATGCCCTTGCCGTTCTTTCAACTGCTGGATATGCTCGTGCCAGGCGGCTATCGGATCCACGCGGTCAACGCGGTTCATTTGAAAGACGGCTTCCCACATGGCCGGGATCCGCTGTTCTTCGGGCAAATCGGCAAACACTTTGTTTGCCCAAGCTTTCGTTGGTGCTTTGATCAGCGACCAGGTGATCCGGTTATTGCGTGTTTGGGCGGAATGCTTCTCCCGCGCTTTCGCTGCCGCTTTGACTGCGGTAGACACCTTGGCTGAAGGGATGCCCCGGAACAGCTCCGGATCCGGTACCTTAATCCGAAGGATCGCGCCGCCTTCCTCTCCGAACTGTTCCGCCATATCCGCGAGCCACTGCGGATAGTAGGACAAGGATTCGTCCGTGGCATGCTCGTAGCGGATGCGGGTAATTTGCTCGTCTTCCCAGTCGACGTGGACGTATTTGGCTCCGGCGTCGTAGGCTTTGGCCACCAGCAGGCGGGTGAAGTCCACCGTTTCCAGCGGTGCTGTCAGCATCAGGTTTTGGCCGGGCTGGATATTCACGCCGACCCGGATGACCAATTCGGCGTATTTTTCAAGAAGTACCTCGAAAGCTTCCATCAATGTAATCCTCCAGTATGCACAGTTTTTCAAACCAAACAAAACTTATTGTAGCACGAACCGGAGGGGAGTGAAAAAGAAAGAGCCGGAAAACTCAGGGGTTCCATCGCGGATATCCAATGGATTGTGCATGATTTGAGCTTTAGTTTCACACCCTAACCTCATCATTGCTTGAGGAGGAACTGAACATGGAAAATCCATTTTCCAGCATGCAATCTCAAAATCCGATTTCACTTGCACAGCAGTCGGTAAAAAAAGCGCATCGCGCAGTAACCCAAGCTCAGTCGCATCCTCGTGAAGAAACGGTGGAGGGTGCCCGCAATGCGATCGAAAAAGCGGAAAACGCCATCGCCCAAGCCGACGGCCGGATGAATCCCGAGCCGATGGAGCGGGCCAAAGAGGATCTAGCCGAGGACCAAGCGGCATTGGCGGAAGTGGAAAACCAATTACATTCTTGAAGAACTGGTGTATGGGAAAAAAGCCGGTGGTGTACCCCTGATAAGATGGGGACGGACCGGCTTTTTGGTTGTTATGAAGGGAGGGGGGCGCCCTCCAGCGATAGATGTTTTATCCCCGAAGCGGAAAACTGTAAAAGTGCAGGTATTTTCGAGAATATCTCGATTTTGCGGGCAAAGCCTGCAAAAGTACAGTTATTTTTCGCGATATTGCTCAGATTGGGGAATTTGGCGCAAAAAGCCTGCACTTTTGCAGGAATTTCTGAGGCAACGGCGATTTGCCCCTATAAAAACTGTATTTTTGCAGTTATATGATGAGTAAGTGCGTGAATAATTGAGTCGAGTGGGGTCGTGCGATCATATTATAATTTACGTAATAAATATTATGTTTACTAATGGTGATTGCCGTACTATACCTAATCGAACACAGTATGTGCTAGAAACAGCGTATGACTAGAAACAGCCTATGTCTTATAAACAACCCATGTCCTAGAAACAACCTAACTCGATGATATAATCTAATTCAAATAGATTAGATTACCGAAATTGAAGCGAGTAAAGAGGGATGGATCATGGGAGCGATTTTTCATTATAATCCGGATCGGCCGTTTCGCGAGTCGCCGGACTTGTATTTGTGTTATTGGGGAAAAGAACGGTGCGCTCCGCTTCATTCCTTTGGCCCGGGTGTCCGTGATATCTACAAAATTCACTTTATCCATTCAGGACGAGGGATTGTGAAAGTTGAGGGAGAAACCTTCGAGCTGACCGGCGGGCAAGCTTTTCTCGCTTATCCTGAACGGGTCATCTTCTATCAAGCGGATGAGGTGGACCCTTGGACGTATTCCTGGATCGGCTTCAACGGGGAACAGGTGGCGGAGATTTTAAGCCGTACCCGGTTGACCCCGGCATCGCCTGTATTTCCCATGGATACGCATTTGATGCCGCAACTGTATGAGTTGCTTAACGAAGCAGAGGAATCGAATACGACGCGCGATTTGCGCCTGCAAACGTTGCTGTATGAGTTTATGACCCTGCTGGTGGAGCTTGTCCCTGCATCAGGGGATGCGGATTCGACAAGGACGCAAGCCAAGGATGCGTACATTCATCGTTGCCTTGATTTTCTGCACAGTCATTATAGTGAGGAAATGAGCGTCGGCCAGCTGGCTGCGATCGTCGGTCTGGATCGGAAATACTTATCGTCTTTATTTAAGCGGGCTACCGGAATGCCGCCTCAGCAATACTTGCTGAAGTATCGAATGGAGAAAGCCTGCGGCCTGCTGCGCAACGGTCATTATTCCATCGCGGAAGTGGCGCGTTCTGTGGGTTATCAGGATGCTTTATTGTTCTCCAAAATGTTCAAAAAAACGGTAGGCACCTCGCCTTCCGACTACCGCGAGCAATGGCAAAAATCAGACATTATGCCATAGAGATCATCCATGCTGATATAGGTAAGTCGCTCCCCGTGCATTATATTGGACATATATAGACTGAAGGAGGGACAAGCATTAATGTATCAAGCAGCTGATAATCGATACGAAACGATGACATACCACCGTTCGGGCCGGAGTGGGTTGAAACTTCCAGCCATTTCACTGGGCCTATGGCATAATTTTGGGGGCATCGATGTGCTCGAGAATGGGCGCGCCATGTTGCGCAGAGCCTTCGACCTCGGGATCACCCATTTCGATTTAGCGAACAACTATGGACCGCCGCCAGGCTCGGCCGAGGAAACGTTCGGACGGGTGCTGCGTGAAGATCTGCGTCCGTATCGCGATGAGCTGATCATCTCGACGAAAGCGGGATATTATATGTGGCCGGGGCCGTATGGGGAATGGGGATCCAAAAAATATCTGGTCTCAAGCCTCGATCAAAGCCTGAAGCGAATGGGGCTGGAGTATGTGGATATTTTCTATCATCATCGTCCCGATCCGGACACGCCGCTGGAAGAAACGATGGCCGCGCTTGATCTCATCGTACGACAAGGGAAAGCACTGTATGTGGGGTTGTCCAACTATCGTCCGGAAGAGACGCGCGAAGCGTCCCGAATCTTAAAACAGCTGGGCACCCCGGCGGTGATTCATCAGCCGAACTATTCGATGATGAACCGCTGGATCGAAGAAGGGTTACTGGATGTCTTGGAGGAAGAAGGCATCGGCTCGATCGTGTTCTCCCCGCTGGAGAAAGGCATCCTGACCGACCGCTACCTGAACGGAATCGCCCCGGATTCCCGCGCTGCCGGTCCTAGCGTGTTCCTTCGTCCGGAGGATGTAAACGAAGAGCGAATTGCCAAAGTCAAGGAGCTGAACGAACTGGCCGCCGCAAGAGGGCAGAAGCTCTCGCAAATGGCCTTGGCCTGGGTGCTGCGAGACGGTAGAGTGACATCCGCACTGATCGGCGCCAGCAAAGTGAGCCAAATCGAGGATGCGGTTGGCGCATTGGCGAATCGGTCGTTTACTCAAGAGGAGTTGCGCAAGATCGACGAAATTTTAGGTTTTTAAATCATTTTCGCAGGCGTCGCCCGAAGGACTTTCGGGACGGCGCTTTTTTCTACTAAATTTCCCCGCCGTATTGAGCTTTACCCTGCTTAACCAGTATAATAGGTCGAGTGTACCCTTTGATAACCATCCGAATGTTTTTAACCATAATTCATATAGAAAAGGTGTTAAATCTCCATGAGTATTTTAAATGTAGAGCGGCTGAGTCACGGATTTGGGGACCGGGCTATTTTTAACGATGTATCCTTTCGCTTGTTAAAAGGCGAGCATGTTGGCTTAGTGGGGGCCAACGGTGAAGGTAAATCGACGTTCATGAACATCATTACGGGCAAGCTGCAGCCGGACGAAGGCAAAATCGAGTGGGCTAGACGCACACGCGTTGGCTATCTCGATCAGCATGCCGTGCTGGAGAAAGGAATGACGATCCGCGACGTACTGCGCGGGGCGTTTCAATATCTGTTCGATTTGGAACAGGAAATGAACGAGATGTACGCCAAAATGGGGGATGTGTCGCCGGAAGAGTTGGAGCAGCTGCTGGAGGACGTAGGTACGATTCAAGACACGCTCACGAATCAGGATTTCTATCTCATCGATGCCAAGATTGAGGAAACCGCTCGGGGCTTGGGCTTGACGGATATCGGGCTCGAAAGAGACGTTAACGACCTCAGCGGGGGTCAGCGGACGAAGGTATTGTTGGCCAAGCTCTTACTGGAGAAACCAGACATTCTGCTGCTAGACGAACCTACCAACTATTTGGACGAGCAGCATATCGAATGGCTGAAGCGGTATTTGCAAGAATATGAGAACGCGTTTATTCTCATTTCGCACGATATCCCGTTCCTGAATAGCGTCATCAACCTGATTTACCACATGGAAAATCAAGAGCTGAACCGTTACGTCGGTGATTATGATAACTTCTTGCAGGTGTATGAGGCAAAAAAACAGCAGTTAGAGTCGGCATACAAACGCCAGCAACAGGAGATCGCCGATCTCAAAGACTTCGTGGCACGCAACAAGGCGAGCGTGGCAACGCGGAACATGGCGATGTCTCGCCAGAAGAAGCTGGACAAGATGGAAATTATCGAGTTGGCGAAGGAAAAACCGAAACCGCAATTTAATTTCAAAGATGCTCGGACATCTGGCAAGTTGATTTTTGAAACGAAGGACCTGGTTATCGGTTACGACTCACCTTTATCGAAGCCGCTGAATCTAAGAATGGAACGCGGGCAAAAAATCGCCCTCGTCGGCGCAAACGGTATCGGGAAAACCACGCTGCTTCGCAGCATCCTGGGACAAATTCCGGCAATCTCCGGCTCAGTGCATCTCGGTGACCTTCTGGAAATCGGCTACTTTGAGCAGGAGATGAAGGATGCCAATTACAATACGTGCATCGAGGAAATCTGGAACGAGTTCCCGTCGTTTACGCAGTTTGAGGTTCGTGCTGCTCTAGCGAAATGCGGCCTGACGACGAAGCATATCGAAAGCAAAATCGCCGTCTTGAGCGGGGGCGAGAAAGCGAAGGTACGCCTGTGCAAGCTAATTAACCGAGAAACGAACTTGCTCGTGCTCGACGAACCAACAAACCATTTGGACGTCGATGCCAAGGATGAGTTGAAGCGTGCGCTTAAAGCCTACAAAGGCAGTATTCTGTTAATCTCCCACGAACCGGAATTTTACCGCGACGTTGTCACGGAGACGTGGAACTGTGAATCTTGGACGACCAAGATGATCTAATCTAGTCGTAATCTAGCAATTTAGGGTTGCCTCAGGTATAATTGGTTTAAATTTGAAATCGAGGTGATCCGATGGCCGTAAGCTTGAGTAATATTTTTGTAAACCTTCCCGTAAAAGATTTGCAGAGATCGATGAATTTCTTTCAATCTATTGGCTTTGAGTTTAACCCGCAATTTTCCGATGAGAAGGCGGCTTGTTTGGTGATTGGACCGAATATTTTCGCCATGCTGCTGACGGAGGAGTACTTCAAATCGTTTACGAAGAAAGAAATTCCGGATACCACGGGCCAATCGGAGGTCATCGTCGCCTTGTCGGCCGAGAGCCGTGACCAAGTGGACGAAATCGTGAACAAAGCGCTCGCCTCGGGCGGGAAGCCTTACAGCGATCCGGTTGACCATGGTTTTATGTATACCTGGAGCTTCCAGGATCCTGACAGCCATCTCTGGGAAATCGTATTTATGGATTCAAGCGCTGTGCCATCGGAATAAAGAAGTATCATCCAATGCCCTATGTGAATCACATAGGGCATTTTTGCAATCTTGCGGGTTCATCCACAGCCATTTAAGCGTACAGCATTCATTGCCGCCAACTAAGTTGTTGGTTATAATAGTTGGGTAGATTATTAAGAAAGTGGGAAGAGTATGGGCCGCAAATGGAATAATATTAAAGAGAAAAAGGCTTCGAAAGACGCGAACACTAGTCGAATCTACGCGAAGTTCGGCGTTGAGATTTATGTTGCCGCCAAGAAAGGCGAGCCGGATCCGGAATCGAACCGCGCTTTGAAGGTCGTTCTTGAACGGGCGAAAACGTACAATGTACCGAAAGCGATCATTGACCGGGCTCTCGATAAGGCGAAGGGCGCTACGGATGAAGTATATCAAGAGCTGCGTTATGAAGGCTTTGGCCCTAACGGCGCGATGGTCATTGTAGATACATTAACGAATAACGTAAACCGTACTGCACCAGAAGTACGCTCCGCATTTAACAAGAACGGCGGAAACATGGGCGTAAGCGGATCGGTTTCTTATATGTTTGACGAAACAGCCGTCATCGGGATGGAAGGCAAATCGATTGATGAAGTGTTTGAAATCTTGATGGAAGCCGATCTTGAGGTGAGGGATATCATCGAAGAGGACGAGTCGGTGATCGTATATGCCGAACCCGATCAATTCCATGCCGTTCAAGAAGCGCTCAAGAACTCCGGGGTTACGGAGTTTACGGTAGCGGAACTGACGATGCTGCCTCAAAACTATGTCACTTTGCCGAGCAAGGAAGTGGAAGCGCAGTTCGAGAAGTTGATCGACGCGCTGGAGGATCTGGAGGACGTGCAGCAGGTTTATCACAATGTGGAATTTTCGGATTAAGCCCTCGGACGAGGCGATGAACAACGGGCTGATAAGAAGGACTCTTCTTTCAGCCCGTTTTTGGTTGTCTTTCGTCAAACACGAAACGATTTATTAACACTGAAATCGCCCAACGACATAATATACATTACTGTTTAGGAAGCAGGTAGGAAGGGGCTTTGTATGACAAGCTGGAATTTGGCTGGACTGCGAACGCAGCAGGCGTTGTCCCGTTATTCGACTTATGAAATCGGGGGAGAGGCCCGGTTTGTGGGAACGCCTCATTCAGTAGAGCAGTTGCAAGAGTTGCTGGAATTGGCGTATCGCCGCGGCATATCACCGATCTTTTTTGGCGGAGGATCCAATTTGCTGTTTCCCGATCAGCCGGATCCCGATGCATTGTTTCTGACAACTCGGGAAATGGTTGAGGTGAAGCTCGAGGGCGATCGGCTTTACGTCTCGGCTGGGGTGCCGATGTCGATGTTGGCCGTGATCGGATATGGCCTGGGGATTGCTGATTTTGATTTTACCTTTTTGCTGCCGGGAACGGTGGGCGGTGGGATTTATATGAATGCCAAATATTTTGACCGTCATATCAGCGATACGTTGGTCAATGTTCATTATATCGATTGTAGGCAGCCCGGCACCATTCAAACCATCAGCCGCGAGGCGTGCGAATTTGGGTACAAACAATCGGTGTTCCAACGCAATCGAACCCGCTGGTTCATCGTTGGCGCTGAGTTTAAGCTCAGTTCAACCACTCAGGCTACCGCTTTGACGTCGATCCCGGAGCTGGCTGCGCTTCAGGAAGGAAAACTGCCATCTCATCGATTACCGGAGTTTGCTTCGCACTTCATCACATGGCTGGAGGCGAAGGAAGGGACAGGGGAAAAAGACCCTAAGCTAACTCCGATGCGAAAAATCATTCAGGACCGCGTAGGGAAGATGCATTTCTCGTATCCTTCCTGCGGATCGGTGTTCAAAAATAACTATTCCGTTGGCGAGCCGATTGGTGCACTAGCGGACCGTCTCAACTTAAAAGGGGTTCAGCGCGGCAATGCCCGGATTTCGCCCGTTCACGGCAATGTGATTCAAAATGTGGGTGGGGCGACCGCGGCGGATGTCATTGAATTAATTCGTCATGTACAGGACGCCTTTGATCGGCATTATGGTTTTGTTCCTGAACCGGAGGTCGTGATCATTGAAGGTCAGGCCACTTTACTCCAACATGAATAAACGTTCATTACTTCAAAGCCCGTCTCCGGCAGTCGCCGGGACGGGCTTGTTCTTTTTCAAATATGAATTATTGGCTCAGCGCAACCGGTATGGGCTGGGTACAACCTAATTTGCGAGAAATTTCGTTGGCTGCTTGCTGTACTTCCTTGACCAGTTCAGGAATGCGTTCTTCCTCAAACTGGACCTCCAAACCTGCAGCGCTGAGTGCTGCGATAATTTGCCCGGTATGATCAAAGATCGGAGCGCTTAACTCTGCCGTGTAGTTCTCCAATTCAGAACGGCTAAAGCTGTAGCCTTCCTGACGGGAACGCTCCAGGATCTGACGCAGTTGCGCTTTGTCGGTGATCGTGCCGGAGGCAATCGGTTGCAGTTTCGTGGCCTCTAGATACTCCTCGCGTTCTGCCTCAGGCATAAAAGCTAAAATAATGCGGGATGAAGCGCCGGCATACAGCGGGGCTTTCCGTCCGATTTTGGTGAATAGCCGTACGGGGTGATCCGTATCCAGCTTCTCGATATAAATGCTTTCGTTCCCGTCGCGCAGCACGAGATGAATGGCCTCCTGAATTTCGTCACGCAACCGCTGCATGACCGGAAGGGCGATATGGCGGATATCTAAGCGTTCGGCTACCAGGTTGCCGTATTGAAGAAAGAGTAGACCTAGCGAATAAGAACCTTCTGCATCTTTTTTTAAGAATCCCATTTCTTCCAATGATCCGATCATGCGCAGCACTGAAGTTTTAGGGATTCCTGATAACTTGGCCATTTCACTGATATTCAGCTTGGGGTGGGTCAGGAATAACTGAAGCAGATCCATGGACCTGACCACGGTTTTGTTCTTGTGTTTTGTATTCTTTTGCACGTTATGCCTCCTGCATGGCCTCTAGTTCATTCTGTATTAGTATACAACGAATGGAAGATTGTTGAAAACCAAAAACGCTAACGGAAAATAATGCTTGATTTTTACCCAATCCCGACTATAATGATCGTATATATTGGCATTCGATTTTCGGATGATGTGATCCGAATTTCGGAACAGTATTAAAAACTTGTTATGTCATTAACGCTTTAACGGAAAAAAATCTTGATTTTTCTAGAATTAACTAACAAAATGATCATATGCAAGAAATTCGTAAATCGGTATAGAGAGTCCGAAATTCGGATGGGAGGATGGACATGACTTTTTCTCCGTCACCTGCTGAGTTTCCCGTCATCACTCCACTCGGAGATTCGGCGTTGATTGTGACGTTTGGTGATTCAATTCAAAAAAGTACACATGTAAAGGTAAGGCAGTTGGCGGAACATTTGGAGCATCACCCTTTTCCTTGGATGATCGAGACCGTTCCGGCTTTTACGTCGGTAACCATATATTATGACGTTATGAAGCTCTTGGAAGAAGCTGAGAAGCAGGAGGACCAGGCTCGCACACTGACCCCATACCAGTTAGCTGAAGAGCTTGTGACCGAGTTGCTTCACACACTGCGAGACGTTAATGCATCACCAGCCAGAATCATTGAAATTCCCGTTTGCTATGGAGGGGAGTGGGGCCCGGATCTAGAAACGGTAGCCTTCCGCAATGGACTAACACCTCAAGATGTGATCAACATTCATACATCCGCGGATTATCTAGTTTATATGCTTGGTTTTGCTCCTGGCTTCGCGTATTTGGGAGGAATGTCCAAACTCATTGCCACCCCGCGCCGGGAAACACCTCGCTTGTCCATTCCGGCCGGAACCGTTGGGATTGCCGGAGATCAGACGGGAGTTTATCCGATAGACACTCCTGGCGGCTGGCAGTTAATCGGTAAAACTCCAATCGAATTATTTAAGCCTCAGCAAATGCCGCCAACCTTGCTGCAGGCGGGAGATATCGTCCGCTTTTACTCGATCACCCGTGAACAATTTGAAGCATGGGAGGAGTTGGAGCGATGAGTCTCTTGATCGAAAAGCCCGGATTGTTGACCACGGTTCAGGATTTGGGAAGGTTTGGTGTCCAGAAGTATGGTGTGATCGTTGGCGGTGCCATGGATGCATTCGCCCTACGCATTGCGAACTTACTGGTTGGGAATGCGGAAGGTGAGGCCGGGCTCGAAATTACGCTGCTGGGTCCCGTAATCCACTTCGAGCAAACGACGCTGATCTCGCTTTGTGGAGGTGATTTATCCCCTAAGCTGAACGGTGTACCCGTTCCGTTATGGAGAACCGTTCTGGCGCCTAAGGGAAGTACGCTGACCTTCGGTCCGGCTAAGCTAGGCTGCCGCGCATACCTGGCGGTGGGGGGCGGCATCGATGTTCCGGTTCAGATGAACAGCCGTTCGACCTATTTGCGGGCAGGCATCGGCGGTTATGAAGGCCGGGCGCTTGCAGCCGGCGACCGGTTGACGCTGGGGGAAATCAGTCCGCTTGGCTCCCATTTTCTTGGTTTACTCGCCAGAGAGGCGAGCAAGGATAGCGGTGCGGTCAGCCGATGGGCGGTCTTTCCGCAGATGCTTCCGAAATATGCTGCAAATCCAACCGTGCAGCTGATTCCTGGAGAAGAATACGAATTGTTCCAAGAATCCAGCCGTCACGATTTATGGCAAGAGGAATTTGCGGTTTTGCCGCAGTCCGACCGGATGGGTTACCGTTTCAAAGGCCGGGAGTTAAAGCTGGAGCAATCGAAAGAGATGATCTCCTCGGCCGTGACGGTGGGAACTGTGCAGGTACCACCTGACGGGAACCCAATCATTTTGATGGCGGATCGCCAAACAACCGGAGGATATCCTAAAATTGCGCAAGTCGCGAGTGTAGATTTGCCGCTGCTAGCACAGGCCAGCTTAGGGGCTCGGGTGCGATTCCGGAAGATCACCTTGGAAGAGGCACAGCAGCAAATGA
The DNA here is from genome assembly GCF_025151705.1 of Paenibacillus sp. p3-SID1389. Taxonomy (NCBI): domain Bacteria; kingdom Bacillati; phylum Bacillota; class Bacilli; order Caryophanales; family Paenibacillaceae; genus Paenibacillus; species Paenibacillus sp. p3-SID1389. The sequence continues at coordinate 134,102 of NZ_JALXVO010000003.1, forward strand.
TCGAGCGGGAACTCTCAATTCAAACGCTGCGAGAGGGTCTAAATCAGCTGGAGGTTTCGGGGCGCAAATTCTGATCAGGGACTTGGACCGGCATGCATAATCAGACAGGCAGGAATGGAAAATTCAGTATGGAGGAATGAATGATGGAGAACAAAAGCCATCCAAAACTCGAAATTCGGGATTTGCGCGTTGAATACGAATCCAAGGGCCAACGCACCGTTGCCTTGGAGAACGTTCAGCTCAAAGTGGAAGACGGCGAGTTCGTATCTGTTGTAGGTCCGAGCGGCTGTGGAAAATCGACCTTGCTGAAGGTGGTGTCCGGGTTACTGAAGCCGGCCGGCGGCCATGCCTTTTTGGATGGTCAGGAAATCCAGGGCGTGCCAAGCCAGGTCGGAATGGTGTTTCAAAACGATGCGTTGCTCCCGTGGAAAAGCGTCATCGACAATGTGCGTCTACCTTTAGAAATCAAAGGGCTCGTGAAAGACAAGCAACTGGAAGAAGCGAACCGGTTGTTGAAAATGGTTGGACTTGATGGCTTCAGCAGTTACCATCCGAAGGAGCTATCGGGCGGGATGCGCAAGCGGGTAGCCCTGGCGCGGACCTTCGCTTACGACCCCGAAATTTATTTGATGGACGAGCCGTTTGGACCGCTCGATGCGCAAACCCGGGTGAAGATTGGGGAAGAATTCCTGCAGCTATGGGAAAATGTCGGCAAAAGCGTGCTCTTTATCACCCACGATATCGAAGAGGCGATTGCACTTTCTGACCGGGTGATCGTGATGACCTCCCGGCCGGGACGAATCAAAGCGGAGTTTAAAGTGAACTTGCAGCGGCCGCGCCCATTTTACGACATCCGATTTGATCCCCAGTTCAAGGAGCTGCAGAAAGAAATTTGGGCCCAAATGTCTGACGGGGAATAGGAGAGGAGGAATCATCAATATGGCAACAAAAACATCGGCACCATCGGCAAGCTCTCCTTCCCCTAAGGCTGGACGCGGGAATCGCAGCACCACCGTATGGATTGGCAGATTGGTCGTATTTATCGTCATTATCGGATTATGGGAGCTGCTATCGGGTACGGCGTTTAATTCTTTTTGGCTGAGCAAGCCGTCCCTGATTATTAAGCGGATTATCGACATGACCGCAAGCGGGGATCTATGGTTCCACATGAGCATTACGCTGCAGGAATCCATCGTAGGTCTCATTATTGGGATGCTTGGAGGTACATTGCTGGGGATTCTGCTCGCGTTCAGTGGGATTTTTCAAAAATGGGTGTATCCGTACATCATGGCATTGTACAGCTTGCCCCGGGTATCACTGGCACCGCTCTTTATCGTTTGGTTTGGAATTGGGATGACCTCGAAGATTCTGATGGTTGTAGCGATGGTTATTTTCGTAGCTTTTTACAATGCTTATGAAGGTGTACGCAACATCGACAAAGACTTGATGGATATGATGAGCACGTTTAAGGCGAAATGGACGCATAAGCTTCGCTGGGTCGTGCTTCCATCGATTACGGTTTGGATTCTAACCAGCTTGCGGCTGAATATCGGCATGGCTTTGATCGGGTCCGTGATCGCCGAGTTGGTTGGCTCCAACCGAGGGCTTGGATATTACATCACGTATTCGTCCAACATGCTGGATACGACAGGTATTTTTACAGGCCTTGTCCTCATCATGATTATCGCCGTTGTTTTGGAACAAATTATCGTTCAGGTCGAACGGCGGTTGCTGAAATACCGTTAAGGGCTGAACTCCAAATTATTTCATCCCATGAAATAAACGTGGAGCAACCATAAATTTAGAAAGAAAGCAATTATTCAAGGAGGGGAATCACATGAAAAAAACAAAAATGCTTCTGGCAACGCTGCTCGTTTTGACGATGGCTTTGGTCAGCGCCTGCGGAAACAACAACAATGCGGCTCCTGCAGGTAATAACGGAGGCGCCGGCAATGCGGCAACAGGAACCAACGAAGGAGACAGCAATGCAACTCAAACGGAAAACGTCAAGATTCGCGTAGGTCTGGTGGGCGGCGGCATGACGCCGATTATCGCGCAAATTGGGATTAATGATGGCTCTTACGAGAAAGCCGGAATTACGATCGAGAAGCAAAGCTTCACGTCCGGCGCGGATATGGTACAAGCCTTGGTTGGCGGTAGCTTGGACATCGTATTGGGTTCTTATGAGCATGTATTAAGACAACAAAAGAACGGCCTTGGCGTGAAAGCTTACGGCGAAATTTACAATGGCGTTGGTTATTCGTTGGTCGTGAAGAATGATGCTCCGTATCAGAAGCTGGAAGATTTGAAGGGAACGACGCTGGCTGTAACCAAGGTAGGCAGCTTGTCCGACACAGGGCTGCGTGAAGGCTTGAAAGCGGCCAATATCGACCCGGACAAAGATGTACAAATCATCAATGGCGGCAGCGGCGCTACGATGCTGGCCGCAATCGAAAGCGGCAAAGCTGCTGGCGGTATGGTGTCCGAGCCTACGATTTCGCAAATGTTAGCTACCGGGAACTACCGGGTGCTGTACGATCCGCCGTATGATTTTGCCGGAATTACCGTCATGGCGAAAACGGATTGGGTTGAGAAAAATCAGGATGCGATGAAGCGGTTCCTTCAAGTCAGCAATGAAGTGAATGAGCGCGTGCAGAAGGATCCGGCCTCCGCAGTAGATGCAATGCTGCAAGAGTTCGACCAAATTCCAGCCGACGTCATGGAGACGGCAGTTAAAAATCAGCTGGCGAAAGTGCCGGCAGGACTTAAGGTAACTGAGGAAGGCGCGAAGAATGTCACGAAGACACAAATCGAGGCAGGCGTCATCGATAAAGAAATCCCGTTTGAAGATACGGTTGACCTCTCGTTACTTCCTTAAGACATATAAAGATCGGGTGAAAAACGCGCGGATGACCGTGTGTTTTCGCCCGATTTATTTCACGACCGACGATAATACAGAAAGAAGGCGATCCGCTCATGGCCAAAGATTTAAGAACCTATCTCGGGCAATTAACGCAATTTGATGTGAATAGCGTCAAGCTTGTCGACACGGAGGTTGATCCGCGTTTTGGCATTACCGCCTATGCTGCGGCATTGGCGGAGAAAGGCGAATACCCTGCCTTGTTGTTCAACAAGGTGAAGGGCGCGCAAATGGCGTGCATTTCCAACCTGTTGACCTCGTACGAGCGCGTCGCCCTCTACTTGGGATGTGAGGTCCAGGACATTCCACGGGTATATGGCGAGAAATTGCAGCAACCGATTGAACCGGTGGTCGTAGACCGCACTGCTGCCAAAGTGAAGGAAAACGTGATTGAAGAAGCAGACGTTGACCTGTCCAAGCTGCCGATTCCCGTGCACAACGAGATGGATGGCGGGCCATACTTGTCGGCAGGTGTGATGATTATCCGCGACCCGGATTCCGGGCTGATTAATGCTGGGATCTATCGTCACCAAATCTTCAACGAACGCGACATGGGCGTGTGGTTCCTTGGTGCGCACCACGGCGGATTGATTTATAAAAAGTACAAAAAACAAGGCAAGCCGGCTCCGATTGCGATCGCACTAGGTCACCATCCCGGCTTTATCATGGGAGCGGTTTCCCGGGTTCAAGGGATCGGTGGCGAATATGAAGCGGCTGGCGCGTTAATGGGCGAACCCTTGGAGCTGGTGCAAGCGGACACGTCCGATCTGCTCGTCCCGGCGCATGCCGAGATCATTCTGGAAGGCGAGATTTTGCCGGATAACGATCACAGCGAGGGGCCGTTCGGCGAATGGCCGGGCCATTATCTCGGCGGAGGTTCGGTACCTACGATCCGCATCAAACGCATTACATACCGGAATCATGCGATCTTCCAAGATATCGTCGCTTCCGGTCGAGAGCATTTGGTTGTGGGCGGAGTGCCGCGTTCCGGCAGCATTTATCATACAGTGAAGAAAATCGTACCGGGTCTCAAGACGGTAAACGTTCCTTTCTACGCCCGGATGAACTGTTATTTGTCGATTCAGAAGGAAAAGGATGCGGACGTAAAAAAAGCGGCTTTTGCAGCGCTTAACACCGAGCCGGAGAATTTGCGTCATATCGTCGTCGTGGACGAGGACATCGACGTGTTTAACGGGGAAGAGGTCGCTTGGGCGATTGGCACGCGGTTTGATGCGGAGCGCGATTTGCTGGTCATCCCGCGTTGGAACGGTCCCGGCGGTTTGCTTCCGACGAACTGGGAGTACAACGCCGAAGGCAAGAATACGCCGCGTATGTCCAGCGCCGTGATTGTAGACGCCACCAAACCTGCGCCGCCTGTGGTCTTTCCGAAACGGGCCGTGGTTCCGAAGGAGCAGGTGGAACTGGCCGATCTGGCTTCGCTGCGCAAACTGTCCGCAGAAGAGAAAAACAACTGGCAAATCTAAAGCATGTAGCCTCAACCGGCAGAAAACGGAGGAATTGGCTTCCGTTGTTCATTCTGCCGTTTGAGGCTGGCGTGTTTCATAGTTAATGTCATGAATTAATCCTATTAATGAATTGCGAGAGGAGCATCAGCATGAATAACGTAGTGGATTTGAACTGTGATATGGGCGAGAGCTTTGGCGCTTATAAGCTGGGCAGAGACAACGAGGTGTTGAAATTCGTCACCTCCGCGAACATCGCTTGCGGTTTCCATGCCGGCGACCCGGCGACGATGCGCCAGACCGTGAAGCTGGCATTGGATCATGGAGTGGCTTTAGGAGCACATCCTGGGCTGCAGGATTTGGTTGGATTTGGCCGTCGCGATATGGACCTGTCTCCGCAAGAGGCTTATGACATCGTGGTGTATCAGATTGGTGCGCTGTGGGGATTTGTACGCGCGCAAGGGGCCAAGCTGCAGCATGTCAAAGCCCATGGTTCCTTGTATAACATGGCGGCACGGAACGCCGGTTTGGCGGAGGCGATCGCCGAAGCAGTATATAAGGTAGATCCGGAGTTGATTCTGTTTGGTCTTGCTGGCAGCGAGTTGATCAAAGCCGGGAAAAAAGCCGGGTTGCGCACAGCGAGCGAAGTATTCTCCGACCGGACTTACCAATCCGACGGTTCGCTCACCTCGCGCCGTTTGCCGGACGCTCTGATTACGGATGAGGAGCAATCGGTGAAACAGGTCATTCGGATGGTTGCCGAAGGCAAAGTGATGTCGCAGCAGAACGTCGATGTGGACATCCAAGCGGATACGATTTGTATTCATGGTGACGGCATTCATGCGGTCGAATTCGCTGGTAAAATCCGCAGTTCATTAACCGCCGCAGGGATTACGGTTCAATCGGTAGGGATCACGCTGGGGCAACAAGCGTAAGCGCAGAAGGAGGGGACAACAGGATGGAACCATTGCATTTGCAGACGGATGTGTTGGTTGTCGGCTCCGGCGCCGCCGGGTTGATGGCGGCCCGAGCGGCGGCCGATGAAGGCGCCCGCGTGATTTTGACCGACAAGAGCTTAATCAGCCGGGGCGGAGCGACGATTTTGGCGCAGATGACCGTGGCCGTGGCTTTGGGCGAAGCGGAAGAGGATAGCACGGAAATTCATTTTGAGGACACGATGAAGGGAAGCCGGGGCTTGGCCGATCCGAACATCGTCCGCGCCGTTGTTGAACGGGGACCTGAAGTAATCCTCGAAGCGGAAGGTTATGGCGTTAAGTGGGCCCGAACGCCGGATGGCAAGCGTTCGCAGACGTTTGCTCCGGGGCATTCCAAAGCCCGCTGCGTCTACGTGGACATTTTGAATACGGGCGGTGCTACGGCAGCCGGTTTAAAGAAGGCGATATGGAAGGACGAGAAGATCCAGCGGCTCAAAAACGTGATGATCACGAAAGTTGTCGTCGAAAATGGGCGGGCCGTTGGTGCAATCGGCTTTGAGATGGAGGAGTACCGTCCGATTAGTATCGCCGCTTCATCGGTCATTTTGGCCACGGGCGGATTAACGGAGGTCTTTGAGCGTAACAGTGCGTCGGCGAACATGACCGGCGACGGATTCGTACTGGCGGCCGAGGCGGGCGCCGAGGTGCGCGATATGGAAATGGTGCAGTTCTTCCCGATCGCCCACCTGTTTCCGCCGCTCGTTGGCATCGATCCGATCATGTGGGATCCGTTCCGCTATAAGCTGGGCGGCCGTCTGCTGAACGGTTTAAAAGAAGAATTTATGGATAAATACAACGGGGAAGTTGCCGGAAAATACACGGCTGCGCGTGACCAAACGACGCTGGCGATTTTCCGCGAGGTGGAGGCTGGCCGCGGCACGCCGCACGGCGGGGCGTATCTTGACTTCACGATGGTGCCGGAGGACAAGCTGAAGGAAGCGTTTGGTCCGGTCATCGATATTTTGCGGAATCAAGGCGTTGATTTGACCAAAGATATGGTGGAAGTGGCGCCGATGGCGCACTTTATGCTTGGCGGCGTACGCGTGGACGAAGCGATGCGCACGCGGGTGCCAGGGCTGCTGGCATCGGGCGAGCTGATTTATGGCATGCATGGCGCTAACCGCTTATCTGGCAATGCCATCACTGAAGCGCTGGTCACCGGCCGTATCGCCGGCGAAACCGCGGCACGGGAGAAAAGCGATGCGCTGGATGAAGCTGCTGTACGTCAAGCGTTTGAGCGGGAGATGGAGCGGCTCACGCAATTTTGGCACCCTGTCCCGGTTGAACGGGATACCGCATCGCTCCAAGCGTTTAAACGCAAGCTGCAGAAGGTGATGTGGAAGGGAGCCGGACCGCTTCGTACGGAAAGCGGCTTGAAGGAAGCGTTGACGGAGCTGCAGGCACTGCGCAGCGAGCTGGACAGCATCTCGCTGGCGAAGCCGGGCAAGTTTGCGCTGTCCCTGTTCGAGAAGCTGGAAGCCGCCAACATGCTGAAGGTCAGCGAAGCGATTGTGCTGGGCGCACTGGAACGCAAGGAGACGCGCGGCGCACATGTGCGGTTGGACTACGATGAAACGCTCAGCCAACCGTCCAGCTACAGCTATGTCTTGAATGAGGCAGGGGAATGGGTCGTATCCGAGGTTCCGCTGCCGGCGGGCAGCTAACGGAGACGGATGAGATCAAGCGAGCCGGCAAGACGGTTCCGAATGAAGGGAGAAAAAGGAACAATGGCAACAGTGACTTTAAACGTAGTTCGCGGTGATGCGGAAAGCGGCGCTTCCTTGGAGAAATACGAAGTTCCGTTCCGGGACGGGATGAGCCTGCTGGATGCGATCTTTTGGATTCGGGAGCATGTAGACCCGTCCTTTTCGGTACGGTATTCCTGCCGTTCCGCCAACGCCTGCAAAGAATGCTCGGCGTTTGTGGACGGCAAACCTGGCTACTTGTGCAGCATCCGTGCCGTTCCAGGCAGTGAGGTTAAGATCGAACCGCTGACCGGCCGTCCGTGGATCAAGGATTTGGCGACAGCGCTGGAGTAGACATGACCATTATTCACATGAAGGAGGGGCAATTATGGCCTGGTTACAGCCCCGCAGTTTAGACGAAGCGCTTGAGCTGCTTCGGGAGCGGAACCCCCGCATCGTGTGCGGGGGAACCGATTTGTTCGTGAACGCGCAGCGCAAATCGTACGAGTCGGAGCATACCGACTGGCTCGACATCCGGCGCGTGCCGGAGCTGCAAGCGACCCGCCGAACCGAGGCGGGTCTCGAAATCGGCGCCGCGGTGACGGCCGCCGAAATTTGGGGCAGCGACACGTTTCGCGTCGTGCCCGCGCTGCAACAAGCCGCCCGTATCGTCGGCGGCTGGCAGATCCAAAACCGCGCATCGCTTGGCGGCAATGTGGCGAACGCCTCCCCGGCAGCCGATATGGTCGTTCCGCTCGTCGCTTACCGAGCGGAAGTCCGGCTTGCCGGGGCGGACGGCACCCGCTGCGTGCCGATCGCGGACTTCATCACCGGGCCGAAGGCGACCCAGCTTCGCGAACGCGAGCTGATCGCGTCGCTGTTCATCCCGGCCCGGGTGCTCGAGGTGCCGCAGGTGTTTCTGCGGCACGATCAGCGCGCGGCCACCGACATCTCGATCGTCTCCGTCGCCTTGCTGTTGCAAGGCAAGGGCAGCGAGATCGAGTGGGGGACTGCCGCGATTGGCGCGGCCGCGCCCAAGCCTTTCACGCTGAGCGCGGAGGAAGAGCAGCGCTGGAGCGGGGAACTTACTGCCGCTAAGCTGGACGAGCTCAGCGCGTTATACGTTCAGCATAGCTCGCCGATCACGGATGTGCGCGCCAGCGCGGAGTATCGCCGCGCCTTAGTCGGGACTTATATCAAGCGGGCCGCGAACGCTTTGCTCGCAAACGGCCTGTAACGAGGGGAAAGGAGCATCACCATGGCAGGGACAACCTTAAAGATCGCGATGTCAGAGAGCGATCGCACCTTAAAGTTGCTCAGCGGCGCCAAACCGCTGCCGGGCTTTGCGCTCGACGTGCAGCGGGAGTCGATCGAGGAGATTTTTGTTAAACAAATTTCGCAGGCGTCGTATGACGTATCCGAGCTTTCGTTGGCCTCCTACCTGATTGCCAAAGGCGGAGGAGATACGCGGTTAACGGCAATACCGGTATTTCTGTCCCGGTCATTCCGGCATAATGCGATTTATGTCCGCTCGGACAGTCCGTATACTCACCCTTCTGAACTCAAAGGCAAGCGGTTCGGATTTCCCGAGTTTCAAATGACGGCGGCCGTATGGGTCCGGGGCATGTTCCGGCATGAATGGGGGATCGCCACCGATGAGATGGAATGGTATACGTTCCGTCCAGAGCGGGTGCCGGTGGAGACGCCGGCAAAGCTGGTGGAAGGCGATATTTTTGAAGCGCTGGCTGAAGGCAAAGTGGATGCGATCATGACGGCTCGGCGCCCGCCGGCCAAGTTGTTCCCCGCTTCGGGCGAAGGCGGCGTGCTGCGCCGGTTAATCCCGGACGTCTGGAACGTCGAGCGGAAGTATTACCAGCGTACGGGGATTTTCCCGATTATGCACTTGGTTTCGCTGAAGGCGGAGACCGTTCAGCAATTTCCGGAACTGCCGAAGCAGTTGTACGAGCTGATGCGGGAGATCAAAGATGAAGGGATCACCGAGCTGCTGGAGACGATTCGCAACGCAACCTCCAATCCGTTTGTCTGGGAATCGGCTGAACAATCGGCCAAGCTGATGAACGGGGATATGTGGCCTTATGGCGTTGCTGCGAACTGGCCGCAGATCGAGACGTTTATTTCCTATCTTCAGGAGGACGGCTTGCTGGATCGCAGCTTCACGCCGCAGGAAGTGTTCCATTCCTCCGTCCAAGACACATAAGCATTTGCAAAAGGAAGAAGGTGCTGCCTCATGAACGGCGGACATAACCATAACCCTAACTCTAGTTTGACGTTAACCATTAACGGCGAGGACGTGACCTGGAACGGAGAGCCGACCGCTTCGCTGGCGGACGTGATCCGTGAAGGACAAGGCCTGACGGGGACAAAAATCGGCTGCCGCACCGGCGAATGCGGGGCTTGCACCGTGTTGCTGGACGGCCAGCCGGTCGTTTCTTGCTTGGTGCCGGTGGCTTCCGCCCAAGGGCAAACGGTTGAAACGATCGAAGGCTTAGCCCGGCATCCCGAATTCCGGGAGCTAGAGCAGGCGATGCAGGAGTACGGCGGCGTACAATGCGGTTTTTGCACCCCGGGGATGATGATGTCGACTTGGGCTTGGCTGCAAAATCCAGACTTGTTCGGCGGTGACATCGGTGCGGCGCTGAAGAACAACCTGTGCCGGTGTACCGGCTATCGCGGCATCATTGAAGCGGCGGAGCACGTCCTGGCCTCGAAAGGAGCCGTGCGATGACGAAGAACAGCCTGCAGCAACCTAGCAAATCACAAGACGCCAAGGTCATGAACCCGGCTGACCCGAACCCATCAGCTCGGCAAGGCCATCCGACGTTAAAGCAAAAGCCGTTGGATCTGAAGTCCAAGCTGGAGGGGCAAACCCGTTACCTGCACGATATGAATTTTCCCGGGCAGTTGGTTGGCGCGATTTACCGCAGCCCGCTGGCGCATGCGCGGATCAAACGGATTAACGTGGACAAAGCCCGTCAAGTGGAAGGCGTTCATGCTGTTATCACGGCAGATGACGTGCCTAACCATAAATACGGGCCTACCAAATTCAAAGACTGGAACATTCTCGCCCGCGATCGCGTGCTCTTCATCGGCGATGAAATCGCTGCGGTTGCAGCCGAGACGAAAGAAGCAGCCGAGCAAGCATTGGCCCTGATCGAGGTGGAGCTAGAGCCTTTGGAAGGCGTGTTTGACCCCGAAGCGGCGATGGCTCCTGGAGCGCCGCAGATTCACGAGGACGTGGAGCTGAACCGTCCGATGAAGGTGGATGTCGCGCGCGGCGATGTGGAAGCAGGGAAGCGGAAGGCGGCCGTCGTGAAAGGCGGGCGTTACGTTTCGAACCGAATATATCAGGGACATTTGGAGCCGGTTGGGGCGATTGCACACTGGTCGGAGGAGGAGGGCATCACCATTTGGGCGCCTTCCCACATTCCGTACCGGGCGCGGGAAGCGTATGCTGCCGGTTTTGGCTTGCCAGAAGACAAGGTGCGGATGATCGTGCCGCTGATTGGGGGTTCTTTTGGCGCTAAATACGTCCTGAAGGTTCATGTGATCGCGGCGGCCTTGGCAATGGCGACGGGACGGCACGTGAAGATCATTTTGGATCGGTATGAAGATATGATTACGGCCCATCCGCGTGTTCCGCTGACCTTTGACATTGAGATCGGGGCAGATGCGGAAGGGAAATTCGTGTACAAAGAGCTGACGGTATATGCCGATGCGGGTGCTCGCGTCTATTGGAGTCCCAACGTAATCGCCACCGCCTGCACCCGGCCGGACAACATCTATCATTTCCACAATGTGAAGTCGACGGGATACCTGGTGTACACCAACAATAGTCCAACGACGTGTATGCGCGGGTTCGGCAATGCGGAGATGCTATTCGCGGTGGAAAGCGTGATTGACGAAATTGCGCTGGAGCTGGGAATGGATCCGGCCGAGCTGCGTCTCAAAAATATCGTCCACGCCGGCGACACGACGCTGCATGGATATCGTCTCGATACGTGTAATTTGGAAGCGTGCATCGAGAAGGTGAAGGAGCTGTCCGGTTGGGAGCGGAGAAACGAACTGCCGCCTTACCGGGGCCTTGGCCTTGCGGTGGCTAACCACGTCTCGGGCTTCCGCGCGATCGATCCTCGGTTTGACGGCTCAACGGCAGTCATTCGCGTCAAACCAGGCGGATTCGTTGAAGTGGAAACCGGCGAAATCGAGTTAGGTCAAGGGATGTCAATGACTTACGCCCGCATCGCCAGCCACGTGCTCGGGATTCCGGAAGACGGGATTTTGGTCAGATCCGGGGATACCGGGCGGTATCCGTTTGGCATCGGTACGTTGGCTTCCCGCAGTACGGTGATGGGCGGCAATGCGGTGCAAAAGGCGGCGGAATCGCTGGTCCGCGAAATTCAGCAATTGGCCGTTCAGGCTCTTGGCGAAGGAGCGGTATATGAGGCGGGCGTCGTGAAGCACGAGGGAAAAACGTATTCGCTTAGCGATGTCGTTGATTGGTTCCGGGCGCGTCATGCTGGCGAGGAGTTCACTGTTAAGGAAACCTATGTGCCGGATACCGAGCTGCCGGACGCCAGTTATTTCGGACATCCTTCGCCAAACTATCCGTTTGCGGCGCATGTCGCCGAGGTTGAGGTGGATCCGGACACCGGCCGGACGAAGGTTGTCGGGTATTGGGCTGTGCACGATTCGGGCACGATCATCCACGAGACGATGGCGAAAGGTCAGGTGCTGGGCGCCGTCGCCCAAGGCATCGGCTGGGTCACGATGGAGGATTTGATCGTACAGGAAGGCAAAGTCATGAACCCTTCGATGATGGACTACCGCATGCCGGGAGCTAAAGATATGCCTGATGTTCAGGTTCATTTCGTGCAGGAAGCCGATCCGCACGGCCCGTTTGGGGCGAAGTCACTGGGCGAAGTGGCGCTGGATCCGGTTCCGGGCGCCATTGCCAATGCGATCGCCAATGCAACGGGACGGCGCGGTTATGTGCTGCCGCTGTCGGCAGAACGCGTGTGGAAATCGCTGCAATCGTAATAAAGGGTGGGGGTTCCGTTCCAGGATTGAGATAGACGGACCCGAGATTGAAGACGGGAGATGACATGAACATGGAGGAGCTCATTCTTGCATTGGACGCCTGCCTGGCGGAGCGCCGGGCTTGCGTTGTTGCCACGATTGTGGATGTGGACGGCTCCGCCTACCGCCGGGAAGGCGCCCGCTGCCTCATCCATGCGGATGGCGAGGTGACGGGCATTCTGAGCGGCGGCTGCATTGAGGAAGACTTGCGCGAGCATGCCCAGGAGGTGCTTCGCACCTTGGAGCCGCGCAAGCTGCTATACGACTTCCGCATTGGGGAAGATGAGGTGTGGGGGACCGGCCTCGGGTGTAACGGGGCGATCACGGTGTGGCTCGAGCCGTTTGATCCGGTCTGTGCGCCGGACGCGGCGGACCGGATCATCGGCGATCTGCGGCAGCGCGTGGAGACGCGCGAGCCGTATGTGGCGGCGACGGTGATCGGTTCCTCCGATCCCGCCGCCGTGCCGCCCGGCGCGCGCCGCACGCTCGCCGGCGCGGCCGAAGCCGCCGGCCTGCTGGGCGCGGGCCGGCGGGCCGGGCTGGTGCGACGCACCGAGGGCAGCGCGCAGCTGGAGCTGCTGCTGGAGCGGGTCGCACCGCGCCCGGAGCTGGTCATCGTCGGCGTTGGCGACGATGCGCGCTTGCTCTGCAGCCTGGCGCGCCGGCTGCAGTGGCGGGTGACCGTCGCGTACCATGCGACGGGGAAAGCGACGCGGGAGCGGTTTCCTGCAGCGGACGAGCTGCAGATTATCCCGCGCTTCGCGTTTGAGCAGGTCGATGTCCGCGGCAAATACGTCGTCGTCATGTCGCATAACCTGGAGCTGGACCGGGAGGCGGTCCACAAGATGCTCACGCCGGAGGTCCAATATGTCGGCCTGGTCGGCTCCCGCTACCGGTTGGAGAAGATTCTGGAGCCAATTCGGAACCCTGGCGAGCCGGAACGCGCGATCGAACCTGCGCTGCTGGATAAACTCTATTCGCCAGTAGGGCTGGACATTGGCGCGGAAACCCCTGAAGAGATTGCGATGAGTATCTTGGCAGAAATTACCGCAATCAAAAATGGACGCTCCGGCGGGTTTCTGCGTGATCGGAAAGGGGCCATCCGCGGGGGAGGAACTGACGCTTCATTGAACGCTTCGACTTCGAGTCCATCATTTCTTGACGAACCTGCCTTTCCGGAGTCCTGCCGTGTCTAAGCGCAGAGCTGGGTCAGGAGATGTATGGGCGTTAATCCTCGCGGGCGGCGCTTCCAGGCGTATGGGCGAGCCGAAGCTGCTGCTGCCAGCACCGCGCGGAAATCTGCTGCAACAAACGATACACCAGGTGTTGGTGGCAGGAAATGTTCAGATGGCGGTTATTACCGCGGAAGGCGGACCGCTTCGCCAAGAAGATACGGAGAGTGTGCCGGTGGAATGGCTGACAACCTCGCAGGCCAATCGGGGGCTTGGCGCCTCGCTGGCGGCTGGAGTCCGGCAGCTAGAGGCGCGTTATGCACCTGCAGCGATTCAAATCATCTTGGGCGATCAGCCGGAGATCTCACCGGATGCGATACGGCAAGTGACGGAAGTGTTCATCCAAACCGGAGCCGAGATTGTGCAAGCGCGTTATGATGATCGACCGGCGCATCCCGTATTGTTTGCAGCGCCGTTGTTCCCTGAGTTGACTAAGCTGGACGGTGACGTTGGGGCCAAAGAGCTGCTGCAGCAATACAGAGAGCAAATCGTTGAGGTGAAGATTTCGGGAAATGCCCCCCGCGATATCGACACACCGGAGGAATATGCGAGATACCGAGAGTCAGCTTTTTCTAAAATTTGACTTCGCTGCTGCGACACGATACGCTTAGATCATCAATCTATTGCGTGAGGGGGACAGGACATGCCGCTGATCTATCACTTTGATCCGGAGCAAGTCCGCATTCGTGAAACGGTAAATGAAGAGGACGTAGAATTCGAGTTGACTTTCCTGCAGAACGAACCGCTGTTCTCGAACATGCGGGAAGTGCAGAAAAAGTTCGAGGATAATGACGTATACACGGATGTCTTGTTCTACTTGAATCAGGATCAGGAGCGCCAATACCGGATCATCGTTCGTAAAGATTTTTATGATGATTTCCTGCTTGCCTTATTGAAATATCGCATCCTGAACGGACTCGAGTGGAAGGACTAATATAGTACCATCCCTCTTTATAAAAGCAAAAGATCCATAAGGGTGTTTTTCTCACGGGACTGACCCCGCAATGTGAGACAATTAAAAACACCTTCAGGATCATCTAATGAAGTGCACCCCTTAGAATAGACATTGGAAAATCCCTGGTTATTCCGATGAATTCTAAGGGGTATTTTTTATGGCAATATAAGAACAGCCGTTAAGTACATACGCTGAAAACTGAGGTGGAGGGGGGCTACTGTGGGATTACACATACATTTATTATAGTACGCTTATGGTAGGCGTTTCGGAAAGAGAGGTGAATTGAGCATGAAACAGCGTATCTGGATTTGGTTTGGGGGATTGTCGTTTAAAAGCAAGCTGCTCACCGTTTTTATCCCGCTAAATCCTCATACCGCTGTGCATTTTGGCATTCCTATCAAGTCGAATTTTTAGTAATCCCCTGATTGAACGAAGTGTCAATGACGTCATTAATGAATCTCGACTGACAACTAACTTGTCATTATTTAGTGAAGTCGATGTGGCTGTCTTCATCGACACGAACGGAAAAATATATACCTCATATGTTCCTGAAAAGGATGAAAGCGCTATAAACTACAGCGGCCTGACTCAAAGTTGTCAGAGCAGTGAAGTTACGGATCGGCTTATAGGTTTCCGATGGAACAACGGGATTTCCTAACTCCGGATTCTGATGTGCCCGTCTTGACCTTAAGCAAAGTGGTTGTTGATATCAATTCGGGGAATCAATAAGTAACGTTGTATTTGATCATCAAGGAAACCATATAAATCAAAAAGAGGGCTTCCTTATCAGAGACCCTCTTAAAATTTGAACAGACTTTGGATTGGAAAGGAGCGAAGCTTTGTTAATAGCCAGAAAGGATTGGATGATTATGAGTATTATTTACTCTGAGATATCCAGAGAAGAAAAGAAGATTGCTCAATCAGCTACCCAACTGATGAACCTACAGTCTTCTCTCCGATCTGGATCAAGTATATCCGTTTATGCATCTCTGCTTTCCAAACTTGGATAAGCGAAATGCTGGTTATAGTATAGCTACTCAAATAGGAGACGTCATTGTGGCGTCTCCTTTATACTGTAATGGAAGGAGGTTTATGTATGGCAGATTGGTGGTTAGAATGTAGTGATGGTTCTTTTCGTAAAGCGAGAATTGAACCAGCTACATTAAGCGACACGAGACGAATGAAATGGACGTTTGATTGGCGAAAAGAACTGCATAGTTCAAAAAGGAAGGTCTATAAACTCGTGGATGACCATAATGGCAGTATCATTGGTGGTATCTCTTTTGAGATTCGTGAGGATCACATTTATGTAGTGCTCCTGGATTCTGCCTTTCCTACTCGGTACAATGCGAACCCGCCGCGCTTTTATTTGAATGTGATGAAGCTTTTATTGGCATTCGCTTCCCTGGAGAGCGACCGACTTGGTTTCGATGGATTCTTAGCGCTGACGCCAAAAACAAAATTACAGTCTTATTATCATAAACATTTTTGTGCTTTTCTTTTACCGCAAGGCATGATGGGCATAAACGGTGGTATCATGAAAGCCATTATTGAGTTATACTATTACTAAAGGACGTGATAAACATGATGAGGAATAGACGGCCGTACAACAAGCTGCTTGCTTCTAGTCAAATTAAAATTAAACGAAGCGATCTTGGTGATTTAGGCGGACCGCAAACTATCCCCAACGCTCCTGACACGCCTGCAACACGAGCTGCAATGTCGGAGTTTATCCGAAAATCAAAAAGCGGTGAGATCGCATTTGATCTGCCGGAATGGATCCTCAAGGAAAGAGAAAAGAGAAATCAGTCATTCGAGAAGATTAAACTATAGTCACAAGCGCTCACTCATGTGGGCGCTTTTGTTTTACTCTCTTAAAATTTGTATCTCCCTTCGGGGCCATGACGCGTCCCATCCTTCGGAGGTAGGCGAAAACCTAAATCCCTTCGGCGCGCATCATTCCCTCCTCTATTCCCTACGGAGTCTTTCATCACCTGCGGTGTAAACCGGCACCTTCTCATTGAGGGATTTTCCACTTCTAAGTCACTGAAATGCTTTTCCTTCGTCCGGTGATCGAAGCTTTGCCCCGCTGACTTATCTGGATATCGAACCTAGTTTTGGCACGTGGGATGGATCCGGGAAGGTGCTTGACTCATCCAATGAGGAAGTTATTCTTGCTTGGAAAAAAGACAATAAGTATTGTAGGATTCGAGTTCAATTAACTACCTTGCAATCAACGATTACTTATGTTGACGAGCTAGGGCTAATAACTCAATACGATATTTGATCGCGAAGTAAAGAGAAACGTAATACTTTTCAAGATTAAACAACCAGTCGTCTGAAGAGAATCAGTGACTGGTTGATTAGATTTCCTGTTAGTACGTAGAACGCACCCGTTCTCGCCCTTGCGCTCGTTTTGCTGACCAAAACCGCCAGCCGGTCAAAATGGCGACGACGAAACAGATGGTAGCGGACGTCATGAACACCACATGCATGCCGGATAGAAACAGATCGGGACGATCCGGCACCAATCCGGTGACCCGGCGGCCCGCCCGACTGCTCATGACGCTGAATAAAGTCGTGGTCGCGACGGTGATGCCGACAACCATACCCATATTGCGTACGAGTGAGTTGATGCTGCCGGCGATGCCCAGCTGGGTTTTCGGAACCTTCGACATGATGAGCGAGTTGTTGGGGGACTGGAACAAACCGTTGCCGAGGCCAAGCATCGCAATCCATACCCCCACCTGGGCGATAGAGCTGCTGTCGTGCAAACGGGCCAGCCCGATTTGCGCGATCACCATCACGATCAACCCGACGAACGTCAGCAACTCGGAGCCGATCTTATCGGACAATGCACCGCTGAGCGGCGCGACGATGACCATGACGATCGGGAACAGCATCATCAGAAACCCGGCATGCGAAGGCGAGAGGTTTAAGATGCTTTGCGTATAAAATGGGGCGATGATATTAAAGCAGAAGTTGGCGACAAACACCAGGAATCCCGACAGAATGCTTAAGCTGAACAACGGATTGCGGAATAACGTCAGTTGAAGCATCGGCGCTTCGCTGCGTGTCTCGATCCACAGAAACACGAGGAACACGGCGACCGCCAGGACGAGCGCACTCACAATGCGGATATCCTGATAGCCAAGCTGCTGACCAAACAGTAAGCCGCTGAACAATGCCAGAATAAAGATGGGGAACAGCGTGCTGCCCGCTTTATCGATTTTCACCTTCAGCTTGGTTCGGTCCGCCGGGAGCAGCTTCCAGCCGATGACAATCGCGATGAGGCCGACAGGGACATTCACCCAGAAAATATATTCCCAGCCTAAGGCCGACACGATCACACCTCCAAGGCTCGGGCCCGTGATGCTTCCCAGCGAGACGAAGGTCCCGGTGAACCCAAGCGCTTTGCCTCGTTCTCCGGCCGGGAAGATGTCGGTGACAATTCCCTGACTGTTGGCCATGGTAAGCGAGGCGCCAAGCGCTTGCAGCAGCCGTGAGCCAACGAGCAGCGGCAGGTTATGGCTGAAGCCGCACAGCAGAGAGCCCACAGTAAAAATCACCATGCCCCATTTGAACACCTTAATTTTACCAACGATGTCTCCCAGTTTGCCGAAGAAAAGAATAGCTGCGCAGGTCATCATCAAATATGCGGAAACGATCCATTCTGCTTGGGCAACGGTAAGATGCAATTCTTTAGAGATCACTGGCAGGGCAATATTGACGATGCTTCCGTCCAGCGTCGACATAAATGTAAATAAATTTAATACAATCAGGATCAACCAACGTTTTCGTTGAATGTCCGGATCATCCTGATAGGAAGTTGTGCGAAGGTCAGAACGTTGAGTCGTCATATCCATATCGTTTCACACCTCTCTCTTCTCCAGCCTTTTTTTGTTGCGAACGCAACTATTTTAAGCAATCCTAGTGTACTCCAATTTAGTTGCGAACGCAACTGATTTCAGTTAAAATTTGCATAAATGAGAATCGCAAAAGAGGTGCAGGGATATGAATTACCCTTCCGTTGGCAAACTGATCTCCTATCTGCAACGGATCAACCAAAAGGAAGTCACCGCATTGTTGAAGCCGTATGGGATTGGCGGAGGCGGGAACCACAGCTATTTATTGGCGATCTTAGCGACGCCCGGGTTAAATCAGGACCAGCTGACGAACCTGGTCAAATTCGACAAGGCGACCACGACCCGCTCCGTCAAACAACTGGAGGAGGCCGGTTACATAGAACGGCGGGTGAACGAACACGACCGGCGATCGATCTTGTGGTATCCGACGGAAAAGGGAAGAGCCTTCGAGCCCACGCTTCGGCAAATTTTAGCGGATTTTAACCGCCGATTGACGGCTGTGTTAAGCGAGGAGGAAACCAATCAACTCGAGACCTCACTTACGAAAATTTACGAGAGCAAGCTGAATAGCGATGAGAATGTGTGAATCAGCCGATGATGAAGATTAACAGTAAATCGTACTGTTATTTTTCGCGATTTACGCCACCGAGGGGAATTAACAGTAAATCCTACCTTTAATTTGGCTGATCTGCTCGAAAACAGCGGATTTTATCGAAAATAACGGTACTTTTTCCAGCTAATTAGAACAATTAAGGCGGTTGGTTGAAAATTAACAGTAGTTTTTACTGTTAGTTGCACCATTCCATTGCTCGATAAGAACTCCCATTACTGCCCGCGAAATGAACGATGATGGAACGAAGTAATGTCCTGAAACAGCGATCGACCGTCATCTGTTACAGTGAATTGATCATTTAGCGGGAGATACAGCGCCCGATACGGCTCGGGAACCCAGATATATTGGTGGACGTAAGGTGTGGCAATAAATCCGCAATGGATCCAAAAACGGAGGCGCTCCCGGTTCTTTGCCGTGTCCTCCGATTCCGCCTCGATGATAATCGCCTCAACGTGGTGTTCTCGCAAGGCATAGTCACGGATATCTGCGAAGAACTGAGTGCCAAAGCCTTGTCCTCTTACATCTTGACGCACGGCCATATAATCGAGGATCAATCGCTTGTGTCCCTGCTTGCTGCTCAGGCCGGTGACGCCCATCGCTACCGCTTCGCCGTCTAACAGCCCTGCGTGCAAGCTGGCGATTCCGCGATCCAGCATGCTCTTCAGCACCTTTACAGGCTTGGCACCGTGCGGGAATGCTTCGCGATAGATGGGTTCGAGCTTGTCCCACCAAACGTCATCCCATTGGTTTAAGGTTGTGAATGTCCATTGCATTTTGGGCCCCCCATTTTAAATGTACGGTTACTTCTATTTTATCCTTCCACCAGCATTCAGGACATATGTCCTTTCCAAACGGCAGAAGATATCCTTTAATTAGGTATTGATATAAAGGATCGCGAAGATTCGAGAACGAGGAGAGAGACGATGAGGGGTTTGTTATTTGCGTTTTTGGCCGGGGCGTTCATCACCTTGCAAGGGGTGGCGAATACAAGAATCAGCGGCGAGATCGGCACATGGCCGGCGGCGGCGTTGACTCAGTGTACCGGCTTTGTCGCGGCCTTGCTGATTTGGCTGATGCTCCGTGACGGGGGGCTTCCCGACTTGCGGAAGGTGAAGCCGTTGTATATCAGCGGCGGGGCCTGGGCGGCGATTATTATTTTTAGCAACGTCACAGCGATCCAGCAGGTTGGAGTCACTTTGACGATCTCAGCGGTTTTGATTGCCCAGTTGTGCATCACCTTTCTGATTGATAGCCTAGGTTGGTTTGGTGTACCGAAGCAAAAAATGCGGCTGCCGCAGTTTATCGGAATCGGCTTGATGATTGCGGGAGTGATTATTCTCAAATTTTAACGGATGAGTGAATGGCCCAAGCCTCAAGGAGGAGAACGGATATGAAAGAAGTGGCAGACCCGGACCTGCTAAATGACTATATCGAATCGTATGGACTTCAGAAGGTATTTCCCAAAGCGTTGCTGCCTTATCTGACGCTTCACGGGTTTGACCAAGGAGAGCTGATTTGCACGCAAGGCGAGCCATCGCATACCATGTACGTGCTGGTTCGGGGGAAGATCAAAATTTATAACACCTCTCCGGAAGGCCGTACGCTGGTCATTTCCTTTAAAAATCCGCTGGAGGTCATTGGGGATGTCGAATACATTCGGGACGGGGATATCATCAATACCGTTGAGGCTGTGTCCCCGGTTCACATGATCGGGGTAGAGTACCGTTGGCTGCGGAAATACGGTGCGGATCATTCGCCGCTGTTGCATTTTTTACTGGACATAATCACCAAGAAGTTTTATATGAAATCCAGCTCGATGAGCTTTAATCTGCTGTATCCGGTGGAGATCCGCCTGGCGAGTTATCTCTTGTCTGTATCTTTCGACGAAGCGGATGCGCGGTTTCAGGGGAAACTCGGCACCGCCGATTTGGCCGATGCGGCTAATTTGATCGGTTCCAGCTATCGCCATTTGAACCGGGTGCTGCAGAAATTCGCGGCGCTAGGTTTGATCGAGCGAAGCCGCGAGGGCATCACGGTGAAGGATCGGGAAGGGCTTCACAAACTGGCGAGCCGGAATATTTACGAATAGGGGGACGGAGAGACGTGCTGTTAGGAATAATGTTCGCATTGACTGCCGGAGCGTTGGTGGGGATGCAAAACGTGTTTAATACGAAGGTGAATGAGCAGACCGGCAATTGGACGACGACGACGCTGGTGTTAGGTCTGGGGTTCGCCGCCTCCTTTGTCATTGGACTGATCGTTGAAGGAAAAGGAATGTTTACGTCATTACCCGGGATGCCGGTTTGGTTTTGGTTCAGCGGCTTGATTGGGGTGGGCGTTGTTACTTGCATGGTACAGGGTGTCAAACTGTTGGGGCCAACGTATGCTGTAGCCATCGTGATGACTTCGGAGTTAGGGTTTGCCTTGTTGTTTGATTCGCTAGGTTGGCTCGGCTTACAGAAGGTGCCGTTTACGCTGAACCAACTGATCGGCGTGTTAGTGATTGTCGGCGGCATCTTCGTATTTAAGCTGGGCGGGGGAAGCGAGAGCGAGGAGGAAAGCTCTGTTCGGAAGAGAGAAGCTTTGAATTAAGCTTGGAGTTAGGGGGCGTCAAAATATGGAGGGAAACATCGATAAAATCGCCTGGATTCACCTGCGGAATGGTCGCATGTTAAATGTCCGTTCGAAGGGGAAAGAGCTGTTTTATATACCAGGCGGCAAAAGAGAACCAGGCGAGTCCGATCACGAAACTTTGCAACGAGAGATTCAAGAGGAGTTATCCGTGACCGTAAAGCCGGAGACGATCAACTACTTTGCAACGTTTGAAGCGCAAGCTGACGGCAAGCCGGAAGGGATACTTGTACGGATGACCTGTTACTTTGCGGAGGTCGAAGGCGAGCCTCAACCCGCTTCCGAGATCGAGGAAATGGCTTGGCTTAGCTATGAGGAGCGCGTTCGGACATCGCTGGTCAGTCGGATGATCTTCGGCAAGCTCCATGAGATGAATCTGTTGTAGCGGAAGGAAGGACGCCAGATGATCATTAGACCTTTGCAAGCGGAGGACAATGCGGCGATTGAAGCCGTGATCCGCGATTGCCTGATCGAGTTCGGCGGGAACCGGGAAGGGCTGGCGTGGATAGACGAGAGCCTTAGCGCGCTCTCCCGCTATTATGAGCCGGAGGGAAGAGCTTACTGGGTTGTAGAGCAGGATGGCCGGGTGCTCGGAGGGGCCGGGATTGCCCCGTTTGCTGATTCCAGCGAGGTGTGCGAGCTGCAGAAAATGTATTTGCGGCAAGAAATCCGCGGGACCGGGATCGCAGCCCAGTTGCTGGCGACCTGCTTAGACTTTGCCAAGCGTCATTATAAGCAATGTTATCTGGAAACGCTGCAGACGATGGAGGCGGCGAACCGTTTTTACCGCAAGCATGGCTTCCGGAAGCTGGAAGTTCCGCTAGCCGGCTCCGAGCATTTTGCCTGTGACGCCTGGTACATGATGGATCTTCATTCCTAACGAATACCGAAATTTGTTCTTCAAAAAACGCCATTTGGGCGTTTTTTTGTCGTTATAGGGCGTTCACCGACAAGCCGAGGGATTTCCCTGATGGGAAAGCAAGTGAAATTCGTTTCATAATGGAGTCAGAAGCTCGAATACCATTGATTCCCCATCAAAGGCATTCATTTGGGCGATGAAGGAGTGAACACTTCCGTGAAACGAAGATCAGGACTTAGCTTTTTTAAGAAGCCGGAAACGATCTCGGGGAAATGGACCAAGATCGAAGAGAAAAGCCGGGAATGGGAAAATATGTACCGCGGCCGCTGGTCGCATGATAAAGTTGTGCGCACGACGCACGGGGTGAACTGCACCGGCTCTTGCAGCTGGAAGGTGTTCGTGAAGAACGGCATCATTACCTGGGAAAATCAACAGATTGATTACCCGTCCTGCGGACCGGATATGCCCGAGTTTGAACCGCGCGGCTGCCCACGGGGCGCCTCGTTCTCGTGGTACGAGTACAGCCCGTTGCGGGTGAAATACCCTTATATGCGCGGGAAGCTGCTGCGCTTATGGCGCGAGGCGATGACCAAGTCTCAAGGGAATCCCGTGCAAGCCTGGGCGAGCATCGTGGAGAATCCGGAAGCTGCAAGATCCTATAAGCAAGCTCGCGGGAAAGGCGGACATGTGCGCGTGACCTGGGAAGAAGCGTCCCAGCTGATTTCAGCACAAATCCTTTATACCATTAAAAAATATGGGCCTGACCGGATTGCTGGATTTACACCGATTCCAGCGATGTCGATGATCAGCTATGCATCGGGCGCGCGGTTCATTTCATTGCTGGGCGGCGAAATGCTTAGCTTCTACGACTGGTACGCTGACCTGCCGCCGGCTTCGCCGCAAATCTGGGGCGAGCAAACCGATGTACCGGAATCATCCGACTGGTATAACGCCGGATATTTGATCATGTGGGGCTCCAATGTGCCGCTCACGCGGACCCCGGATGCCCACTTTATGACCGAAGTTCGCTACAAAGGAACCAAGGTGGTGTCCGTAGCGCCGGACCATGCGGAGAACGTCAAATTTGCCGATAACTGGCTCGCGCCGCATCCGGGTACAGACGCTGCGGTTGCCCAAGCGATGACCCATGTCATCCTTGACGAGTTCTATGTGAAGCGCCAAGAACCGATGTTCTTGAATTATGCCAAACAATACACGGACATGCCGTTCCTCATTTTGTTGGATCCGCATGAAGGTGGATATAAGGCCGGACGTTTCCTGCGGGCCAGCGATCTGGGGCAGGCGACGGAGCATGCCGAATGGAAGCCGGTCATTTATGACGAGGCGGCTGGAGAGTTGATCGTTCCGAACGGAACGATGGGCCAACGTTGGGAGAAGGACGTGAAGTGGAATCTGATTCTGGAGCGGGAAGACGGCACCCGGATCGAACCGGCGCTGTCAGTCGAACCGCACGGCGGAGAATGGACAGAAATCGTCTTCCCTTACTTCGATGCGGCAGGCAACGGCACGTTTACTCGGTCGATTCCGGCCAAAACGGTCACTTTGGCAGACGGCAGCACCCGATTGGCTGCGACTGTCTTTGATTTGATGCTTAGTCAATATGGCGTGAACCGCCCTGGCAGCACCCATACCGCCAAAGGGTACGATGATGCGGAATCGCACTATACGCCTGCATGGCAAGAGCGCATTACCGGTGTGAAGGCATCGCTGGTAGTGCAAATCGCACGCGAGTTCGCGCAGAACGCGCTGGATACTGGCGGCCGTTCGATGATCATCATGGGCGCCGGGATTAACCACTGGTTCAACAGCGATACGATCTATCGCTCCATTCTGAACCTGGTTGTGTTGACGGCATCCCAAGGCGTGAACGGCGGCGGCTGGGCCCACTATGTCGGGCAAGAGAAATGCCGGCCGATTGAAGGGTGGTCGACAATCGCGTTTGCCCGCGATTGGCAGGCACCGCCGCGGCTGCAAAACGCGACCTCGTTCTTCTATTTTGCTACAGACCAATGGAAATACGAGGAGATGAGCGCGGAATCGCTGAAATCGCCAACCGGCGGGGAGATTCCGTACCGTCATCCAGCGGACTACAATGTGCTGGCTGCCCGACTGGGCTGGCTGCCATCGTACCCGCAGTTTAATAAGAACAGCCTATCGTTCGCCGAAGAAGCGGCGGCTCAAGGCAAAACCGATAATACGGACATCATCAAGCATGCTTATGAGCAAGTGGTGTCAGGCGAAACGAAGTTTGCGGTGGAAGACCCGGATGCGCCGGAGAACTTCCCGCGTACGCTGTTTGTCTGGCGGTCGAACCTGATCTCCAGTTCGGCGAAAGGGCAAGAGTTCTTCATGAAACATCTGCTCGGCACGCATAATGGGTTGTTATCCAGTCCGAACGAAGAGGAGAAGCCGGAGGAAATCGTTTGGCGTGATGAAGTGGAAGGCAAGCTGGATCTGCTAGTGGCACTGGATTTCCGGATGACAGCGACCCCGATGTATGCCGATATCGTCCTGCCTGCCGCAACTTGGTATGAGAAGGTCGACCTGTCCTCAACCGACATGCACCCGTTCGTGCATCCGTTTAACCCGGCGATCGATCCGCTGTGGGAATCGCGGACGGACTGGGATATTTACCGGTCGCTGGCCAGCGTCTTGTCTGAGATGGCGAAGGAACATATGCCGGGCGTATACAAAGACGTAGTTTCCTCTCCGCTGGGTCACGACTCAATGGCTGAAATTTCCCAGCCTTATGGGGAAGTGAAGGATTGGAAGCGCGGTGAAGTCAAACCGGTACTTGGCAAAACGATGCCTAGCTTTAGCGTGGTTGAGCGCGATTACACGAAGATCTACGACAAGTACATCACGCTGGGACCTAACCTGGAATCTGGCAAGGTGGGCGCGCACGGGGTCAGCTTCTCCGTGAAGGAAGAATACGAGGAACTGAAAAAGATCAACGGCGCTTACACCGATGATACGATCAAAAACGGTCGTCCGAAGCTGCGTACCGCAAGACAAGCGGCCAATGCAGTGCTGCACCTGTCCTCGGCAACAAACGGCAAAGTTTCGCAGAGAGCTTGGGAATCGGCTGAACAGGATACCGGCGTGGAGTTGAAGGATATCTCTGCAGATCGTGCGGCGGAACGCATCACCTTTGCGAACATTACCGCACAGCCTCGCGAGGTCATCCCAACTCCGGTATTCAGCGGTTCGAACAAATCAGGACGCCGGTATTCGCCGTTTACAACGAATATTGAACGGTTGGTGCCGTTCCGGACGTTAACGGGACGCCAGCATTTTTATCTGGATCATCAGATCTTCCTGCAATTCGGTGAGGCGCTGCCGGTTTACAAACCAACGCTTCCGCCGATGGTGTTTGGTCCACGGGACAAACAGGTTGAGGGGGGAAAGGATGCACTTGTCCTGCGCTACTTAACACCGCACGGGAAATGGAACATCCATAGCACCTATCAGGATAACCTGCACATGCTGACCCTGTTCCGCGGCGGGCCTACCGTGTGGATCAACAATGAGGATGCCGAAGCGCATCAGATTAACGATAACGATTGGCTGGAGGTCTATAACCGCAATGGCGTTGTTACGGCTAGAGCCGTAGTCAGCCACCGGATGCCCAAGGGTACGATGTTTATGTACCACGCCCAAGACAAACACATTAATGTTCCTGGTTCGGAAATTACGGGTGAGCGAGGCGGCAGCCATAATGCGCCGACGCGAATCCATTTGAAGCCAACGCAGCTCGTTGGGGGCTATGCCCAGCTTAGCTATGGTTTCAACTATTACGGACCTATCGGCAACCAGCGTGATGTGTACGTTGCCGTGCGCAAACTGAAGGAGGTTGACTGGCTTGAAGATTAAAGCGCAAATCGCCATGGTGATGAACCTGGACAAATGCATCGGCTGTCATACCTGCAGCGTGACCTGTAAGAGCACCTGGACGAACCGGGAAGGCGCCGAATATATGTGGTTTAACAACGTTGAAACGAAGCCGGGGATCGGTTATCCGAAGCGGTGGGAAGACCAAGAGCATTACAAAGGCGGCTGGACGCTGCGTAACGGGAAGCTGGAGCTGAAATCCGGCAGCAAGCTGTCCAAGATCGCGCTCGGTAAAATTTTCTATAACCCGGATATGCCGGAAATGAAAGACTACTACGAGCCTTGGACATATGATTACGAGAAGCTGACGAATTCGGGCGAGAAGAAGCACCAGCCTGTGGCCCGTCCGAAATCCGCCGTCACCGGCGACACGATGGACCTGGATTGGGGACCGAACTGGGAAGACGATCTGGCCGGCGGCCATATCACCGGACCAAAGGACCCAAACATCGAGAAGATCGAAGAGGACATCAAGTTTAACTTCGAACAGTCGTTTATGATGTACTTGCCTCGTCTATGCGAGCATTGCTTAAATCCAAGCTGCGTGGCTTCCTGTCCATCCGGCGCAATTTATAAACGCGATGAGGACGGCATCGTCCTCGTCGACCAGGAAGCTTGCCGCGGCTGGCGTTATTGCATGACGGGTTGCCCATACAAGAAGGTTTACTTTAACTGGAAAACCAACAAAGCGGAAAAATGCACATTCTGCTTCCCAAGAATCGAAGCAGGACTTCCAACCGTGTGCTCCGAAACCTGCACCGGACGTATCCGTTATCTCGGCGTGCTGTTGTATGATGCGGATCGCGTGCAAGAAGCGGCATCTACCCTGGATGAGAAGGATTTGTACGAAGCGCAGCTGAGCTTATTCCTTGACCCGAATGATCCGAAAATTATCGAGCAAGCCCGCAAAGACGGACTGTCCGAGGAATGGATCGAAGCGGCGCAAAATTCGCCGGTATATAAGCTTGCGATTGAATACAAGCTGGCCTTCCCGCTGCATCCGGAATACCGTACGCTTCCGATGGTTTGGTACGTACCGCCGCTCAGCCCGATCATGAGCCATTTTGAAGGCAAGGATTCCATTCAAAACCCGGATCTCATCTTCCCGGCAATTGAGGAAATGAGAACCCCGCTGCAATACCTGGCGAATTTGCTGACTGCAGGGGACACGGAAACGGTCAAAATCGCTCTGCAACGTATGGCGATGATGCGCCAATACCAACGCGCGCAATTCTCCAAGCAACCGTTTGACGAAAAACGATTGGACCGTGTGGGGCTAACCGCACAACAGGTCGAGGAGATGTACCGTCTTCTGGCGATCGCCAAATACGAGGACCGGTTCGT
Organism: Paenibacillus sp. p3-SID1389; assembly: GCF_025151705.1. Lineage (NCBI taxonomy): Bacteria > Bacillati > Bacillota > Bacilli > Caryophanales > Paenibacillaceae > Paenibacillus > Paenibacillus sp. p3-SID1389. The sequence goes on from NZ_JALXVO010000003.1 coordinate 161,674, forward strand.
CATTCCAACCTCGCATAAGGAAGGGTACATGGACCCGTACCGGGCCCAAGGCACCGCCGGGTTTGGCATGGATTGCGACGGCTGCGGTCCTGCGACTCCGATTCCGGTGAGCACCGGCAAGAGCGGACGGGATCTGTATGAACAAAACTTCTACGGGGGGATCTGGCGTGATTGATCTGGTGAAACTGGATGCACATCGCGAGTTGTTCGGCTTTTTTGCCGGGCAGCTCGTTTACCCCGACAAGGAGACGTTCGCTTCTATTCGAGAGGGCGGGGAAGAGGCATTCCCTCCTTCTGTCATGGAGCCGGTGTCGAAATACCGGGAACAGATGCTTGCACGCAGCATGGAAGAGATTGAGGAAATTTACGTCGATACGTTTGATTTTGAGAAGTCATCAACGCTTTATATGACGTATTTCAAATATGAAGATTCCAAAGAACGCGGACAACTGCTGACTTCGCTCAAATTGGTCTACGAAATGTTTGGCATGGAGATGGTGGACCGGGAGCTGCCGGATTTTCTGCCGCTGATGCTGGAGTTTTTGTATGCCGCCGATTGGCTCAATCATCCGCATGGTTTAATGGCCATGCAAACGGTGATCACGATTCTAGAGGATGGCACGTACCAATTAATGAAGTCGCTGGAGTCGAAGGGGAACCCTTATTATCCATTAATCAAAGCCCTTCGGGAAACGTTTAAGCTGTGTTTGTCGCAGGAGGTGAAAGTCCATGAGCCTGTTTGAGCAATTTCTATGGGTGATTTTTCCCTATCTCTGTGTGGTCACGTTCGTGGTGGGGCATATCTTCCGTTACCGCTACGACCAGTTTAACTGGACGGCCAAATCTAGTGAGTTCATCGAGAAAAAACGGCTGATGCTCGGCAGCCTCCTGTTTCATATCGGGATTATCCCAGTTATTATGGGTCACGTGGCCGGGCTGGGGATTCCGAAGGCATGGATGAATGCGATTGGCGTCAACGAGCATTTGTATCATATCGGGGCGATGTATGGCGGTGGATTTTTTGGCGTGGTGACGTTTGCCGGAATGCTGATTCTGACAGCCCGTCGATTGACGATGAAAAACGTGCGCCGGCTCAGCTCCGCATCGGATATGATCGTTAACGGTTTGCTGCTGTTTATCGTTTTTATGGGGATGTACTCTACGCTGGTGACAAATAACGTGCAACCGGACTTTGACTATCGGGAGACGATATCCATTTGGTTCCGCAATTTGTTGATCTTGCGTCCGGAAGCCAGCTATATGTCAGAGGTGCCGATCACGTTCCAAATCCACATTTTAGCAGGTTTTATCATCTTTGCTCTGTGGCCGTTTACCCGGCTCGTTCATGTGTGGAGCGTACCCTTGAATTATGCCCGGAGAAGCTATATCCTTTATAGGAAGAATCGCTCGCATTCTGCGGGACGTTAAGGATTTGAGATTAGGGAGACGAGTTCATGAAACCAACCTCCGGTTGCTATCAGGTGATGATCGATCAATTAAGAGAGCAAATGGGGTATGATTTTGTGTCGCTGGCCTTTGCGGAATCGGCGATCAACGACTTTGTACTTACCTGGAAATACGCTTCAGGCAATTTGAATAACCGCTACAAACGGATCGTTCTCCAGTCGGGTAAGGGGGTTGCCGGCATCGTGTTCAAAACCGGCAGCCCCATGCTGGTTCCCCGTGTAGACGAAGTGCTTCAGCCGCAAGAGCTGTACAATTTTCCGATCTTGCTCTCGGAGCGATTAACCAGCTTGGCTGCACTCCCGTTATATTTGGCGGATCGGGTGGAAGGCGTTCTCTTGGCGGGCTACCGGGGAGAGCAGCGGATGTCCCAGGAAGATTTGCTCCAGCTGTATGAATGGCTGCAAGGCCAGTTTGGGGATTTTGAGATCAAGGAGCTGATCCCATGAATCCGTTATCCTTGAACGTACCCATCGAGCTTCTGCAGAAGCAGTATGAGCAAAGCTCCGATGCAATCATTTTCTTTGATGCACAGCATCGGATTATGGCGATGAATCCTCAGGCCGAGAAGCTGCTGGATCGCCGGGTGCTGGAGGAATCAGCAGACACCGAGCACAACGCTTTTTGCTTCTCGTGCCGTGGATATACTAGTGAAGATGAACCGATGTCCTGTATCAATTGCTATCTTTCCAACACCAAGAAGGATTTTAGCTCCTTCCAGCTCTATTTGGAGACCAAGACGAAAGGCGTCGTCCCGTTTTCGGCCAGTTTTCAGACGGTGGACCAAGAGTCGGGGGTTCGGGTGCTGATCTTGCGCGATCTGACGAATCCCATCATGACGCAGCAAATGCTGAACCGCAATACTATGATGAAGAGCATTATTAAAGCCCAGGAGGATGAACGCAAGCGGATCTCCCGCGAGTTGCACGATAGTGTCGCTCAAGAGTTGATCAGCTCGCTGGTGGATCTTCGGGTGTTGAAATATTTGAATGTGCAAGAGGAAGCCTTGCAGAAAATCCAACAAACGGAGGCTTCGCTCACCCGATTGTTGGAGCAAATTCGCAATCTATCGGTGGAGCTGCGTCCAGCCTCCTTGGACGATCTTGGTCTGGATGCGGCTTTTCGTTCGCATTTCAAATGGATTGAGAAGAACTACGGGGTCGTCGTGCGTTTTGTGGCAGAGCTAGGCGGTCAGCGTTTTAACAGTGAGGTTGAGACGGTCGTCTACCGGGTATGTCAGGAATCTGTGCTGAACGCGCTGAAATATGCCAACGTAGACGAGATTGACGTCCGTCTATTTGCTTCCGAGCATACGCTGGAGCTTGTCGTTTCCGATCAGGGATGCGGATTTAACGTGAATGCAAACGATCCGAAGGGAACCGGACTTGGCATTTATGGAATGAAAGAACGGGCAGAGCTGGTAGGCGGAGAAATCACCGTGACTTCGCAGCGGGGGAAAGGAACGACCGTTCATTTACGGATTCCGTTGGCTGCCGTTACCCCGTAATGGTGCTGCAAACGTAAGGATTTTGCTTGGATAGGGAGGTATGGATCGTGAAAGTAGTAATCGCGGATGATCATGCGGTCGTCCGAAGCGGTTTTGCGATGATTATTAATTTTCAAGAGGATATGGAGGTCGTGGCGACGGCCGCAGACGGGATCGAAGCATACAAAATGGTAGCCAAACACCGGCCTGACATCCTGTTGATGGATCTCAGCATGCCTCCAGGCGAAAGCGGCTTGATCGCGACGGCCAAAATCCATGAGGATTTTCCCGAAACGAATATTATTATCCTCACGATGCACGATGACGAGGAATATTTATTTCATGTGCTTAAGAAAGGCGCCAGAGGGTATGTCTTAAAAAATTCGCCAGATGAGCAACTCGTCTCAGCCATTCGCATGGTGCATCAAGGAGGGGTTTATATCCATCCGAAGCTCGCCTCCTCCCTTGTCCGAGAATTCGTTAGCCAAGATCAGCAAGCCGATGAGAACAACCCTTACCAGCTGTTGTCTACCCGTGAGGTTGAGATTCTGCCGCTGGTCGCCAAAGGCTACGGAAATAAAGAAATCGCTGAAATGCTGCACATCTCCGTCAAAACGGTAGAGGCCCATAAAGCCAAAATTATGGAGAAGCTGAATTTGAAATCAAGACCTGAGCTGGTGGAATACGCAATTAAGAAGAAGCTGCTGGATTTCTAATGGAGGCCTATGACATGGAACGAGGAACACTGTTAAGTGAAACGCCCGCCATGCGTATTCTAGAGAACGAGCACCGTTATTTGGCTAGTTTGATGAACGAATGGCATGCGATTGTACTGGACTTTCAAAACGACCGCTACTCCGGGGATCAGGCGACGCAGCAGTTCGCGCTTCTTCAGGAGCTGTTACATGAGTTTAAAGCGCCTTTGCGCAAGCATTTTCATAAAGAAGAAACGTACTTTTTTCCGAGATTAGGTCAACATATTGGGTATGACCAAGGGCCTCTCGTGTCTATCGAACAAGAGCATGAAGAGATCTTCGCTTATATCGATCATTTTCTTCACCATGCCAACAGTGAGCATTCGCTGGAGGAAATGAAGGCTTTGTGCCGAGACGCAGGGGAAGCGTTTGAAATTTTGACGGTGCATTTCGTGAAGGAAGAAACCGTCTTATTTCCAATGACCAGGCAGGTCATGAGATCGGCGGAACAAGAGCAGTTGAATCAGGAACTTTACACGTTAATTGTTGAATAGTTTTCCAATAAAATGTACAGCCCATAATCATTATCCAATGGTTATGGGCATTTTTGTGACCAAACCGGGCGGATAGGGAGTTTCCCTGGGCAAACGGGGGAAAACCCTATACAGGCCCCCAAAGCGGATCAGCTACAATACGAGTGGGGAAATCAATGGTCATTCAGAAGTCATTTTGGAAAAGGTGATCGATTTGATAAAAAAAGTTCAGTTACCGCTACAAACACTCAATTTGATCGTCGGTTTTGCCGTATGGGTCATTATCTCGTCCCTCGTATCCTTTATGGGAGAGGACATTCAGATCCCAGCCGATAAGGTCGCGATCATTACGGCTATTCCTGTCGTATTGGGTTCCGTTTTACGTATTCCGCTGGGGTATTACGCGAATATTTTCGGGGCAAGGTTGGTTTTTCTAATTAGTTTCATTTTGCTGTTGTTTCCAGTGTTCTACATTAGTGAGGCGAACTCTTACGTCGATTTGATCATCGGCGGGCTGTTCCTCGGCATCGGCGGCGCCGTCTTCTCCGTAGGCGTCACTTCGCTGCCGAAATATTATCCGAAGGAGCGTCATGGTCTGGTCAACGGCGTGTACGGTCTCGGGAATCTCGGGACGGCCGTGACTTCGTTCTCCGCACCGGTCATCGCGACGCAAATCGGTTGGTCGGCGACGGTCAAGCTGTACTTGATCCTTCTGCTTGTTTTTGCAGCGCTAAATCTTTTCTTTGGTGACCGTAAAGAGCCGAAGGTGAAAACGGCTATGATGGAACAAATCAAAGGCGTTTATAAGAATGAAAAGCTTTGGTTGTTCTCGCTGTTGTACTTTATTACGTTTGGTTCGTTCGTTGCGTTTACCGTCTATTTGCCCAATTTCCTGGTGACGAACTTTGAACTTACCAAGGTGGATGCAGGGATGCGTACCGCCGGATTTATCGCTTTGGCGACCTTTATGCGTCCGGTTGGCGGCTGGCTGGCGGATCGGTTTAATGCTTTGATGCTGTTGATCGTCATCTTTTCCGGGTTTACGCTTGCGGCTATCGTGCTGGCGTTCTCACCAACATTCACTTTGTACACCATCGGTTGTCTGGTAATCGCAATTGTTGCCGGCGCAGGAAATGGTGTCATCTTTAAGTTGGTTCCACAATATTTCAATAAGCAGGCCGGGATCGTCAACGGAATCGTGTCCATGATGGGCGGCCTGGGCGGATTCTTCCCGCCGCTGTTATTGTCCTATATCCATTCGGTAACCGGTCAGTATTCCATCGGTTTCATGCTGCTGTCGCAGGTCGCTTTAGCCAGCTTGATTCTCGTACTCTGGATGATTTATTCCGATAAGCTGAGTTTGTCTTCGGAAGTATTCAACAATACAGCGCAAGGGATCCTGGTCACCGACCCGAAAGGCACCATTGTGGCTGTGAATCCGGCGTTTACTGCCGTAACCGGATTTAGTCAAGAGGAAGCGTTAGGGAAGAAGCCGAATATTCTGCGAGCGAATCGACAAGCCCCGGATTTCTATGACCGCATGTGGAAGAGCATTAAAGAAACTGGCATGTGGCAGGGGGAGATTTGGAATAAGCGCAAAAACGGTGAGATCTACTTACAGTGGCTAAATATCAGCACGGTTAAAGACGAAACCGGTGAGGATATCCGCTATGTCGGAACGTTCTCTGAGCTTCCAAAGGGAAAGGCGGAGAAGTAACGAATCCAGATTACATCAGAGAATAGGGGGAGAGTCCAATGCCGGTTGGTCCATCGCTGCGGCAACTCCATGCTCATCAGGCCATTCATGACGGCGGCTTGGCAGGGGCGAAGTCGAAAACGGAGGAAGTTGCGGGTTTCTACGCCAGCGGAGATCTGGAGTTGGCAGAGCAGGCAACGAATGAATTGTTGGGATACTGGGAGTCGCGGATTCTAAGTCATGCGGATGCAGAAGAAGACGGCTTCTATCAAGAAGTAACTGAGAAGAATCCAGACCTCCAGGAGGCGGTCGTGCAATTAAAACGCGATCATGAACTGATGCGAATCGTCGTTCGCAGCATTCACCAACAGCGAGAGACCTCTGGTTGGAGCGAGGCTATTTTGCACAAGCTTTATGCTTTGCTGGAGATCAATGAACTCCACAGCAGGGAAGAAGAAAGGTTATTGTTTTAATGAAATAGGAAAAAGCGATTAAGCAGCAGGTCTGTTTAATCGCTTTTTTTTTTCATGACTTGTAAACACGAATTACTCTGGTTTTTTGAGTTGCAGAGGCGGAGGAACCAGCCAGCCCTTTTCCTTGCTCATCCGTAAGATTCTAAGCCCCAATGCGGTTTTGGTGGCGTGGTATTTTGCAAACAACGCGCCGATATCCTCTCGGATCGATAACCCCATGGCTCCGCTGCAACCGGCCAAAGAAGCTGCAGTATCCATGGCGATTTTCGCGGCGATTTCTGCATCGGCAAATCTGGCTCCTGGTGGAATATCCTCAAGCTTCGTTTCCGGTCGTTCCGGCAACATGGGGGAGGGGGTGATCCCATTGTCCGTCAACAGCTTGTCCAGTTCTTTAATCTCCAGTTTAGCCTGATCCATCAGGTCCTTTAGAATCTCTTTCAGATCTTTGTCACCCGCATGGTACGTGAACAGCTGGTAGCAGGATAACATCATTTTTGCTGCCATCGAACTTTCCCATATCGTGAAAATTTCGCCGTAGTGCATTGGCTCATGCTTCGGATTCCCGTCTAACACACCCATGAAGAAATCTCCTTTGCTTCGTCATTTTGCTTACCGCAAGTAGTATGTCTCCTTAAGTCGTGTTGTATGAAGCCGAAACTATGGGGCTAGTAAGGAACCGTGACAAATGATTAGAAGCCGCATAAAAAACAGACCCTTTGGTGAAGGGCTTCCCGTCACTAAACTCGAGTTAGCGAGGATGCTGTTCACTTATAGGGCCTGCTCTTATTTTGAGATTAACGGTGCAACGTATATTGATTCGCTTTACTTAAACTGCGAATCAGTTCAACTTCTTTCGTACTTAATTCGGGAACTTCTGCAGCAGCAAGATTTTGCAGCAGCTGCTCGCGTGAGCTGGCTCCCGGAATGACCACGGCAACCGCAGGATGGGCGAGGGAATAGCGGATAGCCAACTGAGTAAGGTTGCGCTCCGGCGTCTCCAGGTCCTGTAGTTTGCGGCGCAGTTCACGGAGTTCATCCAGCTCGTAATCCAGCACACCTTTAGCGGGTTCGCGGTTCGCTGCCAGCGCACCGCTGGCTAATGGCCCTCGAGCTATTACGCTGATCTGATGCTCTTGCAGCAGGGGGAACACTTCTTCTTCGCCGCGCCGGTCTACGATACTGTACTGATTCATGACGCTGACGATGGACGAGCGAGAGACGTATTCCCGGATGACATTCGGACGAATGGAAGATATCCCATACTCGCGGATGACACCTTCCTGCTTTAGTTGTTCAAACGCTTCGATCGTGTTATCGATCGGATCCTCGATCGTCCCGCCGTGCAGCTGATACAAATCGATATAATCCGTGCCGAGCCGGCGCAAGCTATCCTTTACCGCTGAGAGGATATACGCTTTGGACGCGTCCCAGACCCAGCCGTCTTGGCCGGGAATCCGCCGGTTGCCGACTTTGGTTGCCAGAATCACGCGATCCCGGCGCCCTTTAATTGCCTTGCCAACGATTTCTTCATTGGTTCCGTCATCGTACAAATCAGCTGTGTCGAGAAAATTGACGCCCCGGTCCAACGCCTCGTGAATCAGGCCAATCGCTTTGGATTCTTCCGTCCCTAGCGACATGCAGCCCAGCCCGATTTCACTGACAATCAGCTCGGAGTTGCCTAAACGGTTCATTTTCATTTTCTAGAC